>WQUS01000277.1 GCA_009781965.1 Bacillota bacterium
ATGTTTACGGTGGGCATGGCGGCGTTAAAGCTCAATTTATTCCCGGACAAAGTGAAAATTTGTTTCGGCATTGGCTTAGCTACCACCGGCAAGAATATTTTCTTTGACCGCCCGGCCTTGCCGGAACAATGCCAGAACAATGATTAATCGTTAAATTAGCACACTCCAACCGGGGCAATAGCTTGGCTGATGTTATGGTGGTCAAGTTATTCTCCGGTGTATATCTAAATATTTATATCTAATTCAAAACGGAAACGATGTTAAATTTACTGTAAGCAAAAAATTGGTAAAGGGAGACTTGCGCGATCAGGAGAAGAATGTTACGGCATTTCTTGACCAAATGGCTTCGCTCTCTTAAGCATTATCGACACTAAACACCAGCAAATTAGAAGTATCCAATTAATTATATGTTTCCCGTTCCGAAAGAACTTGTTGCAGTTCGTATTATTGTTAAAGAACCAGATCGCGCATATCGTGCTTTACTCGCGCAAGAATTGAGATATTGCATAAAGAATCAAAGCGTTATTCAAAACCTCGCAGAACGAACATATAAGCGGGTTTTATTAGGAAAAGACCTGGGGCTTGTTGCAAATAGTTGCGAATTCCTTTTGCTGAACAAAAGTGTGTTGAATATATTGCAGAATAAATATGAGGTTATTAACCCTGAGACGGCTTGTCAATAGTTTTTTAATCGGCATGGCCCGCTTCTTTAAATATCAACAAAACCACCTTGAAATACCCTACAATGTAGGGTATAATATTTTTGAGGGAGAAGATATATGAAACGTGAATTTGTAATGACGGAGTGGTTTGACGCTTCATGGAAAGAACAAAACCTATCCGATGAGAATTTACGGATGTTGCAGGGCGAGCTGTTACATAATCCCAAATGCGGCGATGTGATACGCGGAACAGGTGGATTTCGCAAGATGCGTTTCGCATTGCCAGACCGTGGAAAAAGTGGGGGACTACGAGTCATCTATCTGGATATTCAAGACTTTGAAACGCTGTATTTAATGCTTGCTTATCCAAAAAATGAAAAAGATACTTTAAGCGATGCCGAATGTGCAGAGCTAAAACAAATCTCCGCCAATATAAAAAATAACCTGATGGAACGAAAGAGAAAGGGGAAAGACCATGTCTGATATGTCTTTTGGTGAAAAGCTGATCCAAAGCGCCAAACAGGCGGAAGCACACTCCACAGGCAAAAAAAAGTTGCATACAAACATTATTGAGATCCTGCCTATTCCTAACTATAATGCACGACAGATCAGGGATATTCGCACGCGTCTTGGTTTGACACAAGGGTTAATGGGCGGAATAATAGGCGTGTCAACCAAAACAATAGAGGCTTGGGAAAGCGGTTACCGTCGTCCAAGTTCATCAGCCAGGCGTATATTAGCCGAACTGGATACCAACCCGAGTTACTTTAAAAAAGTGGCAAGGCTGGCGCCATAGGATTAATTATTTGGGTTGTATCAAGAAACTCTTATGCCGTTTGCCGGGAGACGATTATCTTCATCCTCACTGCTGCTCAAGGGCAACTGTTTGCTGGGAATAGCGGGCAATCCGTTTGTTGCCAAGGGTGATGAAAATAACGCAGCCGATGAACGGAAATACCGCCATCACGGCATACATGATGCCGTATCCAAAAGCTCCCGCGATAAAACCGGCCACCACAGAACCAACTGCTACTCCTCCGTCAAAGCCAAGCAGAAAGGTCGCGGTCGCCACCCCTCTCCTGCGGGGAGGAACTGCGGAAACCGCCATCGTTTGCATGGTAGTAATTACCGTTCCCATTCCAATACCGGCAAAAATGCCGGCGATACAGAATATGAAGATATCCGTAGCAAAGGAAATGATGACGAGGCTGATGGCAATGCAGAGCATCGACAAGGTGCCCGGAAGGAAAAATCCCACCCGATCGATGAGTTTGCCAATGGGCGGTCTGCTGATAATTGTTACCACGGCATAAACCAGGAAATAGATATAAATATGGTTTACGCCCCGCACCTGGCCATGAATGGCTATAAAGGTGATGATGGAGGCGTAACCGATGGCTGAGAGAAACATGGCCAATGACGGCAGAGACGCCCGTTGATCAAAGAAATCGGCTAGTTTGACGCCGTTTAATTCTTTAGGCTTTGTTAGCTCAGCTTTTGTTTGGTCCTTTTGCGGCCGCTGAAAGAACGCCAGCACAAACCCGCCGGCGGAACTGGCTGCGGCAATGATAATCATCGCCATAATACCGGAACCTTGGCTTTGCACCAAGCCGGTGGCCAGGGAAGGAGCGATAGCTGTGGCCAGCGAGGTCCCGAGCCCCACATAACCCATCCCTTCGGCAAAGCGGATTTTGGGTATGGCGTCGGCAGCTAACGTTGACGTTGCGGTAGAGCCAAGCCCCCAGCCAACTCCATGCAAAACACGCAGTCCCAGAATAATAGCGATGATGGGAAATACCGCATAGGCAAGAGTGGAAACCGCCATGATGGTGAGACCCAGCAGCAACACCACTTTGCGGCTGAGCCGGTCAATGGCGGCGCCCGAAAATGGCCTGACAATAATGGCCGCCGTCGCGGTAAGGGTAGTTACCAGCCCAATCACCAGACTGCCGGCGCCAAGGGAAGCCACGTAAAAGGGCATTCCCACTGTGGTGATGTAAAAACCGAAAAACGCCAGCATATTGATGATGAAGACAATAACGAAGTTCATTGTCCATAGAGATACCCTGCTGTGAGACGCCCTCTGCGGCACTGTATTCATTCCGCAATCCCCTTGATGTTCAGCACACATTGTGTTAATGAGTCAGAATCATTTTCTATTTGTTCATCTATTACCATTTCCAATAATTGATTCAGGATCACGCCGACCTGTTTACCAGGTTTAACCCCTAATTTAATCAAATCATGGCCATTAATATTTAAGTTCTTTAAGGTAAAACAGGATTGTTCCGCCAGAATAACTTGGGTGAGGTTTTCTATTTCTTGCAGGACTTTCAATCTATCGATAAACTCCGGATTTTGCGCCAATATATCCGCTCTCTTTAAAATAAGCAGTTCCTGAAATACTTCCGGCGATAGTTTATTCAGCCAACGTTTAATTTGTTTTCGCTTTGGATCCAGTGAGAAATCGTGATATTTGATCAGGATAGAAACCCTCTCAATGGTAAAGGAATCAAGTTTTAGCTCGCGTAGAATTTTTTGGGCCATCCGGCTGCTTAATTCCTGGTGGCCATAAAAATGGCCGGTACCGTTTTCATCCGGATGATAGGTCTGTGGTTTGCCTATATCATGCAGTAATCCGGCCAGCCTGAGGCGGGGAATAGGGGGCAAGTTAGATACGGCTACTGCCGTATGGGTTAAAACATCATAAACATGGTGAATGTTGTTTTGCTTAAAACCTTTCATCGCCAGCAAATCAGGTATAAAAACGCCCAGGATATCAACATATTCGGTAATTATCTGCCGCGCTTTTTCTCCGCACAATAACCGCAGCAGTTCGGCGGCAATTCTTTCTTTGGCAACATGGGCCAGCAGATTTTTTTGGGCGAACATAGCTGCTTGGGTTTGTGCTTCGATC
Source organism: Bacillota bacterium (assembly GCA_009781965.1). Taxonomy (GTDB): domain Bacteria; phylum Bacillota; class Desulfotomaculia; order Desulfotomaculales; family Desulfallaceae; genus BRH-c8a. The sequence continues at coordinate 3,580 of WQUS01000277.1, forward strand.
TCGAAACCGAGCACCGAGGCAAAGCGCATAGCCCTCAATATACGCAGTCCGTCTTCAGTAAAGCGGTCTTTAGGGTTGCCCACACAGCGGATGATGCCGTTTTTAAGGTCCTCTATCCCGTGATGATAATCTATGACGCCGGTTTGTTCATGGTAAGCGAGAGCATTAATAGTAAAATCGCGCTTCGCTAAATCTGCAGCCAGATTGCTCATCGGTTCTTTGCCGGTCCGGTAGGTGGTTATTTCAATCGGCGTGGCGTGAATAATCACTGTTACCGTTCCGTGCTTAAGGCCGGTTGCAATTGTTTTATACTCGTTAAAAATCCGGATGACTTCTGCCGGGCTGGCATCAGTGGCGACATCAATATCTTTAGCTTCTTGTCGAAGGAGATAATCCCGGACGCATCCTCCGACCAGGAAGGCCTCAAATCTATTTTGGTTCAATTGCGCCACGCATATTTTTACCGCTGGCGGCAATTTAAAATTTTCGCTGCTCATAAAAACAACATCACCTATGATTTTAATCTAAAAGAACCGTTTTCTCAGTTTCATTAGTTTCATTAACTAATGCTTCTTGTTTTTTTAGTTTATGGTACGAGAAAGTGCCCCAAATACCATATATATACGCAACAGTGAACATTATCGTCATAAATAATGATGAATATCTTATTGTTCCCGGATTTTGTAAACGTATTATAATCTGATTGGCTAAAAAGTAGACCAATAATATAATTGAAGCGACGCGGCTTTTTAATGTTACCAGCAGAACAGCCAATACAATAATAATCACTAAGTCAATGAACGAAAAGGCATTGATACCGTTGATTGGCATTACCCCAAGAATAGATAGAATGATCATGATTAAAGTTAGCGCGGCTGAAATAAACGCCATAATGTATGCTGTTTTGATTCTATCCATTGCCTCTTGGATGGGGGTTTTAGTTTTCGTACTTACAAACTTTTTACTCATACAATACCTCCCTAAGATTCTGCTCTCATTATAGCATATAAATGAATACGCTTCTATTCTTAACTCTTTTTGTTAAGATTTGTTTATTTGTTCAGGTTTATCGGTTTGCTTGACTCCATTACAGCAATTTTGTATAATTATAAGGCTTGATTAGGTTAATTTTGGTTAAAAAAGCACTATTATATAAACCGGCCTGCCCGGCAAAGTTAATGCCTGTAGGCAGGTAACCGGCATGTTGCAAACCGAAAAAACCGCTGTGATGCAGGGTGGCGCCAGGAGCCTTCGGGGGAGAAAGGCTCTTATTTTAGTTTTTTTCGCATATTTTTTTCGCATACGTTGGGGGTGGATTTAACTTGCAAGGTAATGAAAAAGGTAATGAAATTAGAGCTAAGTTCCTGCAGTATTTTCAACAACGGGGACATAAAATAATGCCCAGCTTTTCACTAATCCCGCACAACGATCCCAGTATTCTCTGGACGGCTGCCGGGATGGTGCCCTTAAAGCCATATTTCACCGGGGCGGCCAAGCCAGAGGCGAGCCGGGTTACTACCTGTCAAAAATGCCTGCGCACGCCGGATATCGATTCGGTGGGGCGTACCGCCAGGCACCATACCTTTTTTGAAATGCTGGGTAATTTCTCATTCGGCGATTATTTTAAACAAGAGGCTATTCCCTGGGCCTGGGAGTTTTTGACCGGGGAACTGCACCTGGACCCGGACAAACTGTGGATCACCATTTACCAGGATGACGACGAAGCCTTTGGCATCTGGAACCGGGAGGTTGGCATCCCCGCCGGCCGCATTGTGCGTATGGGTAAAGAGACTAACTTTTGGGAGATCGGTGTCGGACCCTGCGGGCCATGCTCTGAGATCTACTATGACTTGGGTCCGGAAAGGGGCTGCGGCGCGCCGGACTGCTCGGTGGGCTGCGACTGCGACCGGTACCTGGAGATTTGGAACCTGGTTTTTATTCAATTTTTCCGGGATGAGGAAGGCAACTATAATCCGCTTAAAAATAAAGGCATTGACACAGGCATGGGCCTGGAACGGCTGGCGTCGGTACTGCAACAGGTGCAAACCAATTTTGATACCGACCTGCTGCGGGACATTATGGATTTTACCGGCAATCTGACCGGCAATCCTTACGGCTCCGGCGCCGATATCGATTTGGCTTTGAAGGTGATTGCCGATCACGTGCGGGCGCTGTGCTTTGCTATTTCAGACGGCGCCTTGCCGTCTAACGAGGGACGCGGTTATGTGCTGCGCCGCCTGCTCAGACGGGCGGTGCGTTTTGGCCGGGTGCTGGGGGTGGAAGAACCGTTCCTTTACCGGGTGGCCGGCGCGGTGATTGAGAAAATGAGCGATTATTACACCGAACTGACCAAAAACGCGGACCTGATTGGCCGGGTGATTAAAACTGAGGAAGAAAGGTTTGGCGAAACCCTGGTCCAGGGCACCGAGCTGCTGAACGAATTGATCACAACAGCCAAAAAGGCGGGCCAAACCTTTATTGCCGGGGAAAAGGCCTTCCGGCTTTACGACACTTACGGATTTCCCCTGGAACTGACCATGGAAATAGCTGGTGAAAACGGTTTGGAGGTGGACGAGCCAGGTTTTACCGCGGCGATGGAACAGCAGCGCGAACGGGCCCGCAGCGCCAGGCAGGAAACCGAATACCTGTCTGAAAAATCGGCGCTGCTGAAGTCAGTGCTTGAACAGGCCGGCGAGACCATTTTTACCGGTTACGATACCCTCTCCAGTCGCTCTAAAATCAAGGCTATCTTTGTGGGCGATGTTCAAGTGGAACAAGCCGTTGCCGGCCAGGAAGCGGAAATAGTGCTGGATATTACTCCCTGCTATGCCGAGTCCGGCGGGCAGCTGGCCGATCACGCCCTTATGACCGCCGCCGAAGCTTCAGTGCTGATCGAGGAAGTCATTAAACCTGTGGAAGGACTGCATTTGCACCGGGGTAAAGTTACTGCCGGCGTAATCAAGGTCCATGATGAATTGACTGTGCAGGTAGATGTTAAGCGGCGCATGAACATTGCCCGCAACCACTCCGCCACCCACCTGCTGCATCAGTCGCTGCGCCGGGTGCTGGGCGAGCATGTGCACCAGGCCGGTTCCTTGGTATCGCCGGAGCGGCTGCGTTTCGATTTTACCCATTTTGCCGCCATCAGCCAGGCTGAACTGGAGCAGGTGGAGCAAATGGTGAACGAGGCTATTTTAAATAATCTGCCTGTGGAGACAGTGCTCACCACCCTGGATGAGGCCAGAGACCTGGGGGCGGAGGCGCTGTTCGACGAAAAGTACGGCGACCGGGTACGGCTGGTTAAAATGGGTGATTTTAGCCTGGAGTTGTGCGGCGGCACCCACGTGAAATCCACCGCCGAAATGGGTATCTTTAAATTGCTGGGTGAAAGCAGTGTGGGGTCCGGACTGCGCCGGGTGGAGGCGCTGACCGGCGAGGGCACCATGCATTATTACCGTTCCCGGGATGAACAACTGACCAGTATGGCCCGGATCCTGAAGACGGCGCCCCATGAACTGTTGCACCGGGCGGAAAATCTGGCCCACACCTTGCGTGAAGCGGAAAAAGAGGCTGAAACGCTGCGGGCGCGGCTGGCCCGTTACGAGGTGCAAAGCGTACTCGATCAGGCTCGCGAAGTTGGCGGGGTTAAGGTACTTGCCGCCCGGGCCGAAGCAACGGATATGGATAATCTGCGGGCGATGGTTGATTTGCTGCGCGATAAAATGGGTTCCGGCGTCATTGTGCTGGCCTCGGCAGCGGACGGTAAAGTCAACCTGGTGGCCGGGGTAAGCAAGGACTTGGTTGCCAGCGGTCTGCACGCCGGCAAAATGCTGAAGGAAATCGCCCCGCTGGTGGGCGGCGGCGGTGGCGGCCGGCCTGATATGGCTCAGGCCGGCGGCAAAGATCCGGCTGGTATCGACCAGGCGCTGGCAAAAGTTTATTCCCTATTGGCTGCTAAAAGCGAACAGAAATAATTTAGGGTTTCTCATAATAGCTGTTTGCGGTTATAATAGTAAATATATCCTGCGGTCAAGGTTGCTTTCGATGTGGTGATAAATAGGGGAGGATTTCTTATGTCCGGGGAAATTTCCGAAAACACGATGATGTTTAAAGTCCAGGCGGAAGAAAACAAGGCCAGGGAAATATTGCTGGAGGTATATGACGCGTTAAAGGAAAAAGGTTATAATCCCATTAACCAGCTTGTTGGGTACCTGCTTTCCGGCGATCCGGCCTATATCACCAGCTATAACAATGCCAGAAGCTTGATCCGTAAGCTGGAACGGGACGAGCTGTTGGAAGAACTGGTGAAGAAATATCTGTCCACAAGCTGAGGACGGACATTTGCAGTACAGAAAACTTGGCGCTACGGGGCTTAACGTGTCCAGGCTCTGTTTCGGAGCCTTAACCATTGGCCCGCTGCAGAGAAATCTATCCTTGGCGCAAGGAGCCGGGCTAATTCGTCTGGCTATCGATATGGGCATAAACTTTATTGATACCGCAGAAAGCTACCATTGCTACCCTTATATTCGTGAAGCCCTGAAAAACTGTCCCGCCCGGGTTAACATTGCCTCCAAATCTTACGCTTATACCCGGGACGGCATGGAGAAAAGCCTATTTGACGCGCTAAGCGCACTGGAACGCGAGAGCATAGAAATCTTTTTGCTGCACGAACAGGAATCATACCACACGATTAAGGGACATCAAGCAGCATTGGATTACCTGGTGTCCGCCCGGGCCCGCGGGTTGGTGCGGGCGGTGGGTATTTCGACTCATTGCGTAGCCGGGGTGCGCGCCGCCGCTTCCGTACCGGAAATTGAGGTTATCCACCCTATTATCAACCTGCAGGGCATTGGCATTCAGGACGGCAGCCGGGAAGAAATGTTGGAGGCTATCGCCTTTGCCGCCGCTATGGGTAAAGGCATTTACGGGATGAAATGCCTGGGCGGCGGTCATTTGATCCCGGATGCTGACCAAGCGATGGAATTTGTGCTGTCTCTGCCGGAATTGGCCGCGGTGGCGGTGGGTATGCAGTCCCCGGAAGAGATCCTGTACAACGTGGCCCGGTTTGCCGGTCAAACGCCTTCGCCTGCGATTATACCCGCTTTGGCCGCGTTGCCGCGCCGGCTCCACATTGAAGACTGGTGCCGGGGCTGCGGGCAGTGTGTCAAGCGGTGCTCAGCCGGAGCGTTGCGGATAAAAGATGAGCGGGCCGTGGTAGACGAAGCCCGCTGCCGTCTGTGCAGCTACTGCGCCGCAGTTTGTTCGGATTTTTGTATCAAAATAATCTAACCATCTAATACCCCTAACCATAAAGGAGTAAATATGCGCGTACTGGGGCTGGATCTGGGCGAAAAAAATATCGGCGTTGCGGTCAGCGATCAGTTTGGCTGGACGGCCCAGGGCCTGGAAAGCATCCGCAGTAAAGGCAATGTGACAGCGGATCTGGATCAGATCAATCTGGTGGCGCAACAATATGAGGTGGACAAAGTGGTTGTCGGTCTGCCGCGCAACATGAACGGCAGTTATGGTCCCCAAGCCGAAAAGGCCCTGAAATTTGCCGGCTTGCTTGAAAAAAGGCTGGGGTTGCCGGTGGAAACATGGGATGAACGGCTTAGTACCGTGGCTGCCCAACGGGTATTGCTTGAGGCTGACGTGAGCCGTAAAAAACGCCGCCGTGTGGTGGACCAAATGGCGGCGGCGATAATATTGCAAGGTTACCTGGACGCCAAAGGGCGGAACAATTCTTGACAGCATCCCTTTTATTGGGTAAAATAGCCGTAACTTTTGGAAAGAGGTGGGTTTATGCCCGAGTTGGATGATATTATCACCATCGTGGATGAAGAAGGCGCCGAACATGACGTGGTTGTTTTCGGCGTTTTTGATGTGGAAGGTAAAAAGTATGCCGTACTGGCCCCGCTGGACGAGGATGAAGAAGCTGACCCTGATGAAGAGTGTGAAAGCGAAGCATTCATCCTGCGGTTTGATGCTGATGAGGAAGGCAACGAGGTCATGGTTGAGATTGACGATGAGGAATGGGAAAAGGTTAAAGACAAATGTATGGAAGAGTTTGACTTTTTTGTGGAAGAATAAGACTGCGCCCCCGGAGGGAACACCATGCGCACGCGAATAGCCATTGGTATAGCGTTAGCGTTTTTATTGCTGGCCGGCGCCTTTTGGGCTCTGGTTGGCGTTCCCTTCGTTGCCGCGGATATTATGCCCGGCGTTTACATCGGTCCTTTGGCTCTGGGCGGGTTAACCAGGGCCGAGGCGCAAGTGAAGCTGCAAGCAATGGGCGTTGATTTGGCTTCATTACCGATACATATAACTTACGGTTCGGATACTTGGCAGGCTTCAACCGGCGAACTTGGTTTGACCTTGGATGTAGACGGCTCCCTGGCTCTGGCCATGCAAGCCGGCCGCAGCGGTTCGTTCTTCAACCGGCTGGCCGAGCG
>WQUS01000278.1 GCA_009781965.1 Bacillota bacterium
AAAGTTATTAACCGTAAGCGATTTCTCGAAGAGTATGAGCGCACGGTTAATAACTTTACGGGCCGGCTTGATGCTGAGCAGTAACGTGTGACCAGTAACATTTTTATAACTACTTTGCTCCCTCCATAGCTGTCCAGGAAACATTTAGCTACGGCCGGAAAGGCGGTCCGGTTTTGGTTCCGGTTGCTTTTCGGTCACCATACTGCCCCGGGCTAGCGAGGCGAAGACCCCCACCACACAGGTAGCGGCAAAAATAGCGAAAGCTATTTTGAAACTTTTGAGCAAGAGATCGGTGTTAGCCTGTTGAAGCTCGATATTGCCAACAAAATATGTCACTAGTGCTGTGGCGATAGCCATACTGATGGCCTGACCGGTGAGACGCATGGTGCCTAAGGTGGAGGAGGCGACGCCGTAAAATTTCTTTTCCACCGCGCCCATAACCGCGTTGCTGTTCGGGGATGAAAACAAGGCGAAACCGATGCCTAAAACAGCCAGGTTGAGCAGCACCAGCCAGATGGGAGTTTGCTTAGTTAGTAAAATAAAGAAAGCTAAGCCTATAGCGGATAGCGTCATGCCCCACGAGGCCACTATGCGCGGTTGTACCCGGTCGGAAAGTTTGCCGGCGTAAGGCGACAGCAGGGCCATCAGTATTGGCTGGGCTAATAAAATAAGACCGGCCAGTTGGGAATTGAATTTTAAAATATACTGCAGGTAGAGAGACATTAGAAAAGTGACCGCAAAAGTAGCGCTGTAATTGATGAATGCCGCCAGGTTGGAAAAAGTAAAAGCAGGGTTTTTACTGAACAATTTTAAATTAAGCACCGGTAACGGGGTTTTTAATTCATGCCGAATAAACAAAACCAATAAAATTAAGCCCACGATAAGTATGATCCACCACTGGAGCCACCATTGAGCCACGACAAGGCCAATGGAGGATACGCCGTACATAAAGGCGATCAGACCTACGGTATAAAGAACGGCGCCGGTTAGATCATACTTCTCGCCTTTGGCGCCGGCCCATTCGCCTTTTAATTTGGTCAAACTCATAAAGATGACGACTAAACCAATAATGACGCAAAAGAAAAAAATATACTGCCAGCCCAGGTTGTGGTTGATAAAACCACCCAGCACAGGGCCAAGGGAAAGTCCGGTATAGACCGTAGCGGTGTTAATGCCCAGTACTTTACCTCTTTCCTGGGGAGGAAAGATGGAGGTTAATATGGCCATGGAAGTACTGAAAGCTAATGCGCCGCCGATTCCTTGCAGTATCCTGAGCACCAGAAGCATTTGTATTGAGGTAGCTAAACCGCTCAGCAAAGAAAACAAGGTAAAAGCAATCATGCCGACAATGAAAACCTTTTTGCGGCCAACTATATCGGCCAGTCTGCCGAAAGGGAGCAGAAAAGCCGCCGAGGCCAGAATGAAACCGGTGACCACCCAGGTTAAATAAACGGCGCTGGCGTTAAATTGTGCCCCGATGGACGGTATGGCTAAATTTACGGCGCTGCCCATAAAGGGCGTTAAAAATGAAGCCATTGTAATAGTAATCAGGGCATTTCTTTTCAATTGTGCATCTGTGGCCAATGAAGGCACCTCCTGTTTATGATTCCATGTTTATGATTCCATGTTAATGGTTCTATGTTAATGATTCCGGATATTTTTGGTATGGAGCAAGAGCGATTTTTTAATTACTGGTCAGACCCTGTGCTTGTTAGTACTCATAGCCCAGGCACGCAAAACTATTAACCGTAAGCGATTTCTCGGAGAGCATGAGCGCACGGTTAATAGTTTTGCGTGCCGACTCGATGCGAAAGCAGTAACGTGTGACCAGTAACATTTTTTATTTCTGTGTTTTGCTTCTTTTGCCCCAAGGCTTGAACACGCTAATAAAGGCGGCCAGAACAAGTAATAAAACCTGCAGCGGGCTAAAATACCTGATCATTTCCGCAAAGTGCAAATAAAGGCTGTTTTGCAGGGCCGCCAATCCTTCCAGTTTAGAAATGGCTTCCATACCGTTAGTCCAGGGTCCGAGACAAAAGGTGCCGAATAAAATAGCCTCGATGGTAATTAAGTATTTAATGATGATCCAAATATGCTTAAAAAACCCCCAATTGGTTAGCCAGGAAAATAAAAGGCCGGTTATCAGGCAGCCCATGGCGGTGGGGATAATAATATAATCGTCGATTAACTTGATGGACTTATTCACGGCCCAAAGTTCCTCGCCGCTGGTAATGTGACCTCTGACAAAAGCAAGCAGCAGCATGGTTGCGCCGGCGCCGATCCTCAGACAAACAAAGAAAATGTGAAAGCTCTTTAACCATGCCCTTCCTGGGGTTCCCAATTTTTTCATCTGTCGCCATCCTTTCATCTTTTGTAATATTCGCTCTTTCTTATATTCGCTGTAACTATTGCTCCACCTTCAATATGATTAGAGAAAACTAGTATGGTTTGGTTTACTGGTCATCTAAATATATAAGCATTGCGGCGCTCAAGGAACCATCCAAGACGTGAAAAATGTACCTACATAATCAGCCGCCAAAAATCCAATAATAATTTTAACGTCAAGGCAAGGAGGTGAAAAAAATGGCTGCAGGACAAAAGTCCAATGGTAAACTGTTCCCTTCGCAAGGTTTGGAACAATTAAAATGGGAAACTGCTTCTGAACTGGGTATCTCAGCACCCCAGAGCGGGAACATGGGTGATCTGCCTTCCCGGGTTAACGGATCTATCGGCGGCAATATGGTGAAGAAAATGGTAGCCGCTTACGAACAGAGTTTGTCGCAGGGCCAATAGCCTGCTGCCCAGCAGATGGCCAACTCAAAAATGTTTCCTTAATTCTCTTATTGTCGGGGCAACCGGTAAAGTTGGTGTGCGCCATGGTTGCCCGGCAGGTAAGAGTCGGCAAGCGGTCTTTAAGGCCGCTTGTTTTGCTTTAATGCAGATAATAGGCGTAATCCTCCGGATTGATGCCCGGGTGCAGCGCAATAGACAGTCCGCCGGAAATAATATGCGCCGTATCCTCAATGAGCGTATCTATCTCTTTGGGGGTTACGGTCAGGTTGCCGCCGAAAGGCTGCAGGATCTCATTGATTACCGTGCTGGCGTCGGTGGTTTGATTGCCGCCGCTGCTTTGGATATATTTTTCAATAGCGTCCTGAGCAATGACCGCGGCGTGGGACACAGTCGGTATGCCGATGGCAATTACTTTTACGCCCATATTGGCCTCGTTAATGCCGGCCCGTTTGTTGCCAATTCCCGAACCGGGACTGATACCTGTATCAGCCAGCTGGATGGTGGTGGCAATGCGTTGGAGACTGCGGGCGGCCAGAGAATCAATGGCGATAATTACTTCCGGCTGGATTTTTTCCACTACCCCCTTGATTACTTCGGCGGTTTCTATGCCGGTGACGCCTAAAACACCGGGCGCCATGGCGCTGACCGGACGCATCCCGCCCCGCAGTTCCTGGGGCGCGTATTTAAATAAGTGTCTGGTCACCAGACACTGGTCAACTACCTTGGGCCCCAGGGAGTCAGGGGTAGCATGCCAATTGCCCAATCCCACCAGTAAAACATTGGCGTCCATGGAAAGTTGGATCAGTTTGTTAAGTTGCGCCGCTAATACCTGGGCTATTTCACGGTGCGCTTCGGGATTGTTGGCCCTGATTAAAGGCGCCTCGATGGTAATGTACTTACCCACCGGTTTACCCATGACGGCCTGGGCGGCTTCAACCTCCACATGTACGGTGGTGA
>WQUS01000279.1 GCA_009781965.1 Bacillota bacterium
AACTTTAATTCCCGGGGACGGTATCGGACCGGAGATTGCCCGGGCTGCGCGCCGGGTGATTGACGCCGCCTGCCCGGGCATCAACTGGGAAGTGGTAGAAGCCGGCGAAGCGGTAATCGAGCGTTACGGCACCCCGCTGCCCGATTATGTGCTGGATTCAATCAAGCAAAACAAAGTGGCGCTGAAAGGCCCCCTGACTACCCCGGTGGGGAAAGGATTCCGCAGCGTTAACGTCACTTTAAGGCAAAACCTGAACCTGTACGCCAACGTGCGGCCGGCCAGATCACTGCCCGGGATTATCACTCGCTATCAGGATATCGACCTCATTGTGGTCCGGGAAAATACCGAGGATCTGTATGCGGGCATTGAACACCGGGTAGGGAAGAACGCCGCCGAAACGATTAAAATTATTACCCGGGAAGCTTCGGAAATGATTTGCCGCCACGCCTTCGAACTGGCCCGCAAACAGGGCCGCAAAAAAGTCACGGCAGTCCACAAAGCCAACATTATGAAGCTGTCCGACGGGCTGTTCCTGGAATGCGCCCGGAACGTAGCCGAAGCATATCCGGACATTGCCTTTGAAGATATGATTGTGGACGCCATGTGCATGAAACTGGTGCAGTCGCCAGAAAACTACGATGTGCTGGTGCTGCCGAACCTGTACGGCGATATCGTCAGCGACCTTTGCGCCGGCTTGGTGGGCGGCCTGGGCGTTGCCCCCGGCGCCAACATCGGCCTGGAAGCTTCCGTTTTTGAACCGGTTCACGGCAGCGCCCCCAAACACGCCGGCCAAAACCGGGTTAACCCGCTGGCCATCCTGTTAAGCGGCGTGATGATGCTGCAGCACCTGGGCGAATATGACGCCGCAAACCACATCACTAGGGCAATCAATACCGTGCTTACAGAGGGCAAATCTTTGACCTACGACCTGGGCGGCAGCGTCGGCACCGACCAAATGGCCGACGCCATTATCGCCAAACTGTAGGGAAAAATAAAGCAATCACAGTCAGGCATAAATTGCCTGACTCTTTTTTGCCCATATCCTTTGACGCAGAGCATAAAAGTAAAAGGGATCACGGATAATAGTTTTAAGCAAAATTAAATAGTCTAAGCAGAATTATTATCGGAGGAGATATAAATGATTACTGCCACTAATTTCGGCGCCGGAGAAAGCAAACTCAAAGCCATGCACAACGCCCGCTACCCGGGCGGTGTGGTTGTGGATCCCACCCCCATTACCAGCGGTGAAGAAATCACCGTGTTATATGACGGCTTGCTGGACGCCAGCGGCGCCACCCAAGTATACCTGCATGTCGGCTACGGCGACGCCAGAGACTGGCGCCACACCAGCGACCTGCGCATGTCCAAAACAGGCTGGGGTTGGGTAAAAACCATCGGGATGTCCAATGAAGACAGATTTAATTTTTGCTTCCACGACGGCGCGGGCAATTGGGACAACAACAACGGCATCAACTGGAGTTTTACCATCCATAACGGCAGGCAGCACTAAGTTTAGTAATTTAACTTAATTTGATAAACTTAACCTGGCAAAACGCACTCATTCACTTCCCTCTACATTCTAATACCTTTTTTTACCACACCACTGGCAGCAGTGGTGTTTTTTATCGGGTTTTTATAAAGCGTTTGCTATGCGATTGCATAGCAAACGCAACCAAATTCGCCTAACAACTATGGTTGCTCGTTTGTTTGCCCGTTTAATTGCTCACTTGGTTGAGCTCCTGTTAAATAGGCATTGACAGCATCTATTTTGGCCTGAATGTCGTATAACTTTATTGGTTGGTTTAATTCGGTGTAAATTGCCCGGGCAAGAATATATTGTTTTTTCGCTTCCTCATAATTTCCGCTATCTTGATACTGATCTCCGGCGGATACGTATTCGTCGGCTTGTTTGAGCCGGGCGTCGTTTTCCTGCTGCTTTTGCTCCACCTGCTCCAGTCTTTGATTAATTAACCCGATTACCAGCTCATCGTTTAATTCGGCGTATTTCCCTTTAGCTATAAAGTAATACAGTTTAGCGTTAACCAAGTCACCCTGCTGATAAGCTTCGTCCCCTTGGGCAATAAAACTGACGGCATCCAGGGCCTTTTGGGAGCGCTCCTTATCTTTAGCAGCTTGCTGGGCGGCTTGCTGCTCTTGTTTTTTATCCATGGCTTCTAAAGCGCTAATGGCTTGCTGGCGGCCTTGTTGGTCGTTAATTTCGGCAGCCACGTCACGGGCAGTTGTATATCTCACTTTGGCCTGCGGGAAATAGCCGCGGTCTGTCAACATATCCCCTAAACCGATGTCATCCCGAACAATAATGTAATCGGCGGTTAATTTTAATTGGCGGTCAATGTAGCTTTGGCCCAGCAAATCGGCATACCTGGACTGGTTTTGAGCCTTCAGATATCCTTGTTCGGCGGCCTGATAATTACTTTCTTTAAACTGCTGATCGGCATTGATAATCTCTTCCGCCAGTTTTCGATACTGGGAGATTTCATCGCTTTTAGAGGTGTCTTTTATTTTCAGAGCTAATTGATAAGCCTGGTCCAACTCACTTTGGGCTTTGGTATAATCATCGTTTTGGATATACTCTATACCGCTTTGATAATGTTGATCCATGTTTCGTTTGTTTTCCTGCCACTTGGCATGGAAGACATAAAGGACGATTCCAACAACAATCATTATGACCAACAGCGGTATTATTATTTGCAGTACTCTTTTAACCTTTTTGGCTCTATTAGGGTCTACAAAGACTTTATCAACAAATATTGCCGCTAAAGTGTAATTATCAATATGTTTGATACCATTGTCCAAAATCAAATTTTCCACAATTTCTACTGCTTTTTGGGGATCTCTTTCCGCTTTGGCCAAAGAAACTTGTAGATCGTACTGGCGGCAGTTTTCCCAAATACCTCTGGTAAAAAGAGCAAACATATCCCCGTCTTTTAATTTGATTTTGCGTGAGATCTGTGGCGACAAATAATCTTTTTGGCCAAGATAACGGCTCAGGTTGGTCCGTTCCTTATGTTGGGCCACTCTGTCTTTGGGCAGTCCTTGCCGGTCTATGATTGCCCAAGCTAAGGAATGATCCGCACTTAGCGCCAGCAATTGCTCGCCCCGGTAAAGACAGAATCTGGTATTGCCGACATAACCGTAACGCAATACTGCATAGTCGGTTACAACTACCGTAATGGATGCTCTCATTCCTTCATGGTTACGGTGGGTCTTGGCTAAACTCATGTGAGCGGTCCGGATATACCGCGCCACCGCACCCCGGCCTATAGAAGGGTGCTCAATAAAAGCAGCCGCAACCGCTTCTACGGCTGTTTGGGCGCTGTTAACATCTTGCCAGGTTTCAATGCCGTCGGCAATAATGTAACAAGCCAAGTTATCCAGTTCCACAAAACGGAAATAGTCCTTGTTGTGCAACTGGCTTCCTTCATTGGTAAGGAAAGCGGTATTGAATTGGGCATCTTGTTTTCGCATAGCGCACTCCTATTAAAGGATAACAATACACAGTTTCAGGTTTTTATTTTCCACTCTCAAGTGAATAATTGCCAGTCCCAAGTGAAGCTTTGTCCACACAGGGACATAAACAGCAGTTTTGTCCGGCCAAGTTGGATAATATTCCTGAGAGCGTTGTATAATATATAGATATATGGTATAATAGCTAAAACGATAGTGGGTGGACTATTATGCCAGAGTGTAAAAAATGTGGTTCTGAAAACAGC
>WQUS01000280.1 GCA_009781965.1 Bacillota bacterium
TGCCGGCCGCGAAACGGAACCAGCCCGGCAAAGCCATCCCCCCGGGGACGAGGAACAGAAAATGAAGGCGCTCAGTTCCGTATCCTCAGTAATGACCAATGAGTTGCGCACTCCGTTAGCCAACCTTAAAATGTCCTTTTATTCACTGGCCCGCAATTCAGCCGTCGGGGTCATGGTCAGACAGGATTTGGAACAGATGAACAGCTCCATCAAGATGATGGACAAAACCATCAGCTTCCTGAACAACCTTTCCAAAAACCTGGACTTAAACCGGGAGTGGCTGGACATAAACCATTTGCTTGACGAGGTATTGCAAACTCTGGCCCCTATTGTTGATCCCGATGTGGTGATTGTGAAAGACTATGCCAAGGTCCCCCGGCTGTTTTTGGACCGGAACAGGATGCACACTGTCTATGGCAACATTATTAAAAACGCTTTGGAGACCATGCCTTGCGGCGGCAGGCTGCGGATTACCACCACGGAAAACCAGTCTTCGGTCAGTGTGATCCTGGAGGATAACAGTTTGGGGATGAATTGGGAAGTCGGCCGCCATAATTTTGAACCCTTTGTGTACACCAATCCGGACGGCTTAGGATTATGGATGACGGTATGCAAGAAGATCGTGGAAGCCCATGGCGGCGCCATCAAGGTACGCAGCGATTCCAACAAGAACGCCGCTATTTGTATTGAAATGCCAATTCATGACGAGGCAGTGAGCCAGGAAAACCAGCTGACCAAGGCGCCCCAGGAAACCAGATACAGTGTAAAATATTAACCGTTCTTTAACTCTCAGTCCAGCCATGATATGGCGTATGATATGGCGCACAATACGCAAGCCCGCCGTGAACAGGCGGGCTGTATTAGTGCAGGGACTTTTTGTAATCCTCCATCAGTTTCTTGGACAGCTGTTCCAGCTCTTTTTGGGTATTTTCATCGATTATTTCCTGCATTTCCAGCATATGCTCCTGCATATCCCGGGAAATGGTGATGGGGACCTCTGCTCTGATAGCCAGGGCAATGGCGTCGCTGGGCCGGATGTCAATCAAGTAATTATCGTTGCCGGAGGCAAGGTATAACTCAGCGTAATAAGTGTTGTCCTTAACGCTGGTAATTTCCACGCCGGTTACTTGCGCGCCCAGGGTCCGGCAAATAGTGATCGTAATGTCGTGGGTCATCGGCCGGGACGGCGGTTCCCCTTCCATGGCCATGGCTATCGAGTGGGCTTCCAGTAAACCGACCCAAATCGGCAACACCTTTTGTTCGGCATTGTCCGTCAGTAAAATGATGGGCGAGCCGGAGATATCGTAAGCAATACCCTTAACTTTAACGATCATAGGCTCATTCCTCCAGTGCGGCATAAATTTAACCTGGAGCCGTTAATACATACTAAAACTATTCTATTAAGTATTTTACCATGAAATTACGGTTAAAATTATTTTTTCTGATACAATAAATGATATAATTCTTCATTAGACAAATTATTCCTGCAGCAAAGGAGCGCCTGGTAGCCAATATGGCAGATGGACATTTAAAATGGGTTAAAAGTAAGGTTAAAAAAGCTATCTTGCACTATGGGATGCTGCAAGACGGGGACAGAGTAGCCGTAGGACTGTCCGGCGGCAAGGACAGCATGGCCCTGCTCCATTTGCTGCACTTGATCCGCCGGGAAATTCCGGTTGATTACATGCTGCACGGCATTTATATCAATCCCGGCTGGCCGGCCGAAATTGAGGTCATGGACAATTTCTGCCGGGACAGAGGTATTCCTTTCCTCAATAAAATCACTAATATCGGCGAAGTGGTTTTTGAATGTCACAAAGGCAATAATCCCTGTTCCTTATGTGCCAACCTCAGGCGAGGCGCCATCAATAACACGGCCCGGGATTTAGGATTGAACAAGTTGGCCCTGGGTCACCATCTGGACGACGTGGTGGAAACATTTTTGATGAGCTTGTTATTTACCGGTCAATTTAAGACTTTTTCACCGGTTACCTACATGGACCGCAGCGGCATTACCCTAATCCGGCCGTTAATCTACCTGACGGAAAAAACTATCGCCACATTTGTCCAGCGACAGATGATTCCCCTGGTTAAGAGCCGCTGCCCGGCAAATGGACAAACCAAACGGGAAGAAATGAAAGAGCTGCTGCTTTTGCTGGAAGAACGCTATCCCGATTTGCGCGCCAAATTTCTTACCGCTTTGCAAACCCAGGATCTGAAAAACATGTGGCCGCCTGTAGCCTGCCGCAATATGCGCGCGTTGCACACCCGTCAAACCGTAGATAACCCCGGACCAAAGGAGGAATGATCTAAAAATGAAGAAAAAGAGAGAAGACTACATCTTTGGTTTGGCTATTACCGGATTAACCATTTTCGTGCTGGTGTATACTCTTTTTTATACCAGCACTTTCCGGTCCTGGCAAGGACCGGCCGCTGCCTGGAACAATGCGGCGGCGCTGTCCGCCTCTGCCGTGCTGGCCGGTATGCTGATGGAATTAGGCCGCTTTTGGGGCGCGCCGTTAGAATTTAAAACCGATACCGATTTGCTGATCTTCCAGGGCATACCGGCAGCTATTTTAAGTGTGATCCCCGGACCATTCTGGCTGCAGCTGGGCGGTCACACCTTCCCGTTTACTTTTTTTGCCGACCCGGCGGTCACTGCGATCACGGGAGTTTGGCTGGGGGTAGTTTTATTCCGCGGCCTTTTCGATCACAAGGCGGTCGGGGAAAAAGGAGAGGAAGAAAAAAACTGATTATTATTACTGTTCAGCATCAGGCCGGTACGCAAAACCGTTAACCGTGCGCTCATGCTTGCCGAGAAATCGCCTACGGTTAACGGTTTTGCGTAACTGGACTTAGAGGTTTAACAAACACTGCACGCTAACTAATTTTTTTTGCCGGCTTGCAGGAAAATTATGTTAAATATGTAATAATCACTTGGGAGGTGTAAGCGGATGCTTTTTGACAGGTACGGCGAAATTATTACGAGCCTGGAGGAGCTGGGCGCCCGGATCGGCACTTTAAACAACCGGGATCGGCAGATCATGCAAAACTTACTGGAGGAACAGGAGTGGTTGAGCGTTACGCTGGTTAAAAGGGCAAAATTTTTGTTAGAGGAGATTGATCGCAGTTTTGAAAAACTGTTTGATTGGATGATTGCCTTTTCAGATTTGCTTGACCGGGCTTCCGGACATGGCGGAACGCCGGCGGAAGTGCTGCGGATGAAAAAGATGATGCAGGATGCGGACGACTTAAGGGAACAGCTTAACCGCATGGTGACCGACCGGAGCTACAATGAAGATGACCGTGAAACCAAGGAAGCGCCGGCAGACGGAGAGCAGGGGGAGCCGTTGACCGAACCTGTGTCGCAGACCAGACGGGAAGCAGCGGCCGCCGCCAATACTGTCGGCCAAGCGCCTATCCCGCCAACAACAGTAAAAACAAGCAAACCACAGCAGTGCAAAAAAAACAAAGTCCGCGACCTTCAGCACCATTACCTGCCGCCCAAGGAACTGCTGACCGCTTTGGAACAAAAAATGGCGCCCCCTGCGATTGCGCCAAAGGCCAAATCATTCCTTGCAATTAAACGCCGGATGACATAAGATGGTGAGGCAGAAAATAATTTAACATGAGGTGAACATCTTGCGGGAGACAACCGGCAGCTATGAGACGGAAGAGGGAATCGCCGTTGTAAGCAGATTTCTGGAAGCAATTAAAAAT
>WQUS01000281.1 GCA_009781965.1 Bacillota bacterium
ACTTAAGCGAAGCGTCAAGGGCCGCCTGGGCCTGGCCTAACGCCTGGGCCGCCGTGACAATCCGGCCGGCAGCCAGCCCCTTCAAGGCTGACTGCATGCCTCGGCCGGTTTCCCCCATCAGGTTTGCCGCCGGGATCCGGCAATCATCAAAAGCCAAAGCGCGGGTGGTTGAGCCACGGTAGCCGAGTTTATCCTCTTTTTGACCGATTAGATAGCCAGGCCGGTCTTTTTCGACCAAAAACATACTAATGGCGTTTTTGCCCTTTGCGCCGCTGAGCCGGGCCACGACGATTGTGAATACGGCCTCTCCGCCCTGAGTGACAAAGCATTTCTCGCCGTTGAGCACATATTCGTCACCCTCAAGACGGGCCGTGGTCCGCAAGGAGGCTACATCGGAACCGGCGTTCGGCTCGGTCTGCGCGAAAGAACCAACCAGGTCGCCATTGCAGAGACCGCTTAGATAGCGATCTTTATGCTCTTTGGTACCATTAGCGTCAAGAAAACCGATAATCGACCAATTGGAGACAACATTTGCCGCTGATGAAAAATCATACCGCGCCAATTCTGAGACCACAATCGCCTGAGTGAGTAGGTCTTCCCCTCCGGCCCCGCCGTATGCTTCCGGACCGGCCAAGCCGGGAAGGCCCATTGAGGCAAGCTTGCGCCATATCTCCCAATCAAAGCCGCCTTTTTCATCAATCTCCCGCACCCGGGGCTCCAGTTCCTCCCGGGCGAAATCACCGACATTTTTCTGCAACATCAATTGTTCTTCAGTCAGGCTAAAGTCCATCAAACGACACCTCTTCAAAATAATAATCAGTATAATAATCAGTCCACCGGCAAATTTTATGCCAAAGCCGCCTCGTCGCCGGGCAGATTCATGGGCCGGAAAGCGTACGGCGCCGGACCCATGCAGACCATCAGCTCCGAGCCATTGATGCCCTTCGCCTGTTCGCTGGCCAGGAAGGCAATGGCATTGCCCAATTCTTCCGGGTCCTGCAAACGCCCCATCACGCCCCGGTCAATAATGCGCTGCTTGGCATCGGGGGGCAGTCCCGCCGTTGCGGGGGTATCCACCAGACCGGGAAAAACGATATTGCTGGTCACTCCCATCCGCGCATACTCCAATGACGCCGACCGGGCAAAACCGATTAAAGCCATCTTACTTGACGCATAGGAGCACTGGCCGAAACCGCCGTCCATACCGGCCCGCGAGGCCACAAAAATCAAGCGGCCAAAATTGCGCTCGGTCATGGAGTCAATAATCTCTTTCACACAGTAGAAAGCGCCGGATAAGTTAACGCTGATCTCTCTTTGCCAATTCTCAATTTTCATTTTTTCAATCGTCGCCATGTTATCGGTAATGGCAGCGACATAGGCCAGCACGTCAACCGGTCCCAAGTCGGCTTTGACTTGAGCCATGGCCATTTTAACGCTGTCATACTCGGCCAGATTGACTTTATAGGCCATGGCCTTAGCACCTGTTTGTTCCTGGATCAGCCGGGCGGTTTCCTCCGCCCCGTCGGCCAGAATATCGAAAACAGCTACGTTGGCCCCTTCCCTTGCTAAAACCTGACAAACAGCCCGCCCGATGCCTCTGGCGCCGCCAGTTACCACTGCGGTCTTGCCGGATAATTTAAAATCCATGCTTGGCAACCTCCCTATCTTCTGGATAATCTGTTTCGGTTCCGCTTTAATAGACAAACAGCTCGGCGCCCATGGTAACGTCAATCTCCGCGCCGGTAATCCCTTTCGCGTAATCACTGCACAGATAAGCCACTGTGTGGGCAATTTCCTCCGGCTCCTGCAACCGCCGCATCAGCCCCTTGCCCACCAGCTCATCCTTAATGCCCTCCGGATAAGCCTGATAAGCAGGCGTGTCGACCAAACCGGGGAAAACAATATTACTGGTCACCCCGGCCCGCCCGTACTCCAAAGCCGCCGTTTTGGCCAGGCCCAAAAGGCCCGCCATACTGGCAATGTGGGCGCTCTGCCCGTAAGCGCCGCTGGTTACCGCGCGATTGGAGATAAAAATAAGCCGTCCCCACTTGTTGGCTTTCATAGTCGGACCCACCAGCTTGGCGCAGTAAAAGGCGCCGGACAAAGTATAGGCTATTTCCTGATTCCACTGGTCAACGCTCAAATTTTTGATGGCCGCATAATTACCATAAACAGCGTCGCTAAAAACCATAATCTCAACCTGGCCCAAATCGGCGGTCACCTGGCCAAAAGCTGCGCTGACACTGGCAAAGTCAGCCAGGTTTACGTTCACCGCCACCGCTTTAACGGATTGGGCCTGGATTTCCTTGGCGGTCGCCTCCGCCGCCTCAATATTTTTATCAATAACGGCAATATTGACTCCTTCCGCGGCCAGAGTTAAACAAACAGCTTTGCCAATACCAGTGGCCCCTCCGACAATTGCCGCTGTCTTGCCTGCTAAATGCAAATCCATGGTTACATCCTCCCCGGAAATATTTATTTTTGCAGGATATTTACCGTACAGGTTTTGGCGTCCCCCTGCAGCTCGGCCCCCATGCATTCCGACAGGAACACCTTGGCGCCTTCTACCTGGCGCTCGCCGCATTCTCCCCGCAGCTGACGCACCCCTTCAACGATTTGCGATACGGCTGTGGCGCCCAGGGGATGGCCTTTACCAAGCAGTCCGCCGGAAACGTTCATGGGGATCTTGCCGCCCAGACTGGTAGCCCCTGATTCCACGAACCGGCCGCCTTCGCCAATGGGACAGAAGCCCAGGTTCTCGGTGTGCATAACCTCGCAAATGGTGAAAGCGTCGTGACACTCGGCCAGGTCAACGTCCTCCGGCCCCACCCCCGCCTTTTCGTAGGCGATGCGGCTGGCCCGCTGGTCTTCCTCAAATGTTTCCATATCCGGTATCTGATCGAACAGGCCTGATACCAGTACCGAGGCTTTTAAATGCACCGGCTTGGCGGTAAATTGCCTGGCCACATCGGAAGCGCAGAGCACCAGGGCCGCGGCGCCGTCGGCATTGGCGCAACAGCTGAATTTGGTCAGCGGATCAGCCATCATCGGCGCATTGAGCACTTCTTCCAAGGTCACCGGCTTCTTATAAAACATTGCTAATGGATTCATGCTGGCGTGGCGCCTGTTCTTGACGTCAACCATGGCTAATTGCTCTGGTGTGGTGCCGAAGGAATACATGTGCCTGACGGCGCGCTGCGCAAAACCGTTAATCACCACTGCGCCTTCCATTACGGCAACATCCCTCATGCTGGCGTTAAACAAATCCACCGTGGGAACATTTAATTTCTCGGCGCCTACGACCAGGGCAATATCATATTCCCCCGAAGCAATACTCATCATCGCTAAAGTAGTCGCGGAAGCACCCGAAGTACAAGCGTTCTCAACATTAAATATCGGAATTTTATTCACGCCGGCGCCCCACATCACGGCCTGACCGGTGGTGAATTCTTTGGTCAGGTTACCGGCCTGCATGTTGGCAAAGTAGGCGATATTGATCTGCGAGGGCTGCACACCGGCGTCTTTTATCGCTTCCACGGCCGCCCGGACGCCCATTTCTACCAGCGGCATATTTGCATGTTTGCCAAAAGGGATCATCCCGGCGCCAATGATATCTACTGTTCTCATTACTGGCCACCTCCGTCTGCTTGAGGGGTAAAATAATAACGCAAACATTCTTTGCCGTCATTGCCAATGCCTATTTGGCCAATCTGCAGTT
>WQUS01000282.1 GCA_009781965.1 Bacillota bacterium
AACTGCGGCCCTGGTAAATTTCCATTTCTCCCGGGCTTTCCTCACAGCCGGCCAACAGACTGCCCAGCATCACCACATCGGCGCCGGCGGCAATAGCCTTAACCACATCTCCGGAATATTTAACGCCGCCGTCGGCGATAATCGGGATGCCGTATTTGATTCCCTCCATCGCGCAATCATAGACAGCGGAAATTTGCGGCACACCCACACCAGCCACTACCCTGGTGGTACAAATCGAACCGGGCCCGATACCAACCTTCACCGCGTCGACGCCGGCGGCGATTAAGTCTCTGGCGCCCTCCGGCGTGGCCACATTACCGCCGATAATCTGAATATCCGGGTATTCATGCCTCACTCTTTCCACTGTCTTTAAAACGCCCAGCGAATGGCCGTGGGCAGTATCAATTACTACGGCGTCAACACAGGCGTTTACTAACGCATCCACCCTTTCCATGGTGTCGGCAACCACGCCGACGGCGGCAGCCACCAGCAGCCTGCCTCCCTCGTCTTTAGCGGACAAAGGAAATTGTCTGGCCTTTTCAATGTCTTTAATGGTAATTAAACCGCACAGATTAAAATCATCATCCACAATAGGCAATTTTTCAATTTTATACTTCTGCAGGATTTCCTTGGCCTGTTCCAGAGTCGTTCCCACCGGCGCCGTAACCAGATTAATTTTGGTCATCGCGTCGCCGACCAGCTTATACAGGTCTTTTTCAAAACGCAAATCCCGGTTGGTCAAAATCCCTACCAGTTTGCCGTTCTCCAGCACCGGCACGCCGGAAATACGGTAGCGTTCCATTAACACCAGCGCTTCATTAACGGAATTATCCGCACCCAAAAAAATAGGATCAGAAATGACGCCGTGTTCTGATCTCTTCACCCGGTCAACTTCCATCGCCTGACGCTCAATCGGCATGCTCTTGTGGATTACCCCAATGCCGCCTTCTCTGGCCATGGCAATGGCCATCCGCGATTCGGTAACCGTATCCATTCCGGCGCTCATCAGGGGGATATTCAGGGATATTTTTTTCGTCAGCTTGGTAGCTGTAACAACATCCCGCGGCAAAATTTCCGACGCCGCGGGAACCAACAACACATCGTCAAAGGTCAAGCCTGTTTTGCCGAATTTATCCGCTAACATGACCTTGCACTCCCCTCATCCAGACTGTCCAGATAAATTATATTTGTTTATTATAGCATACCGGGCCAGCGTAAGGGGGAATAATTTGCCGGCGAAAAAGTTTGTTTCAGGCAGATTGGTTACTGGTCAGACCCTGTGTTTGTTAGTACCCGTAGCCCAGGCCCGTAAAGTTATTAACCGTAAGCGATTTCTCGAAGAGTATAAGCACACGGTTTACTCGAGGTTCGAAGTTCGAGGTTCGAGGTTCGAGGCTATGCAGTGTTTGCTGATCCTCAAAGCCCAGGCACGCCAAACTATTAACCGAAAGCGATTTCTCGAAGAGCATGAGCGCACGGTTAATAGTTTGGCGTGCCGCTCGATGCTGAACAGTAACGCGTGAACAGAACGGCTGTCAGTCCTGCCCCATAATAGAGTCCAGCCCGTAACGCATGAAATGATCCCGCAGGTTTTGAATCAGTTTCTCGGTAACGTCAAATTCTTCCGCCATTTCGGCATCCGATTTGCCTACCCTGATCCCTTCGATTAAGTCGTCTTCATCGATGCCCACTTCGGAAGCCTCGGCTTTCAAACTCGGCCTGATACCCCAGGGAACCCTTGAATCATATACTTCCATTTTCCGGACACTCCTTTTTTGTTACTGTTCAGTGTTTCCGGAAGCGATTTCTCGGCGAGCATGAGCGCACGGTTTACTCGAGGTTCGAAGTTCGAAGTTCGAGACTATGCAGTGTTTGTTAGCACTCCTAGCCCAGGCACGCATAATTATTAACCGTAAGCGACTTCTCGGAGAGCCTGAGCGCACGGTTAATAATTATGCGTGCCGGCTCGATGCTGATCAGTAACATTTTAAAGGTAGCATGCCCGGTTAGCCTTTTTATTATTTACCTGGCCGCCAATCCGGTCCCCAGGTGGTTGATGTCGTTATATAGCATCAGGATGGGCCGCTCCCAACCGTAAAATTCAATAACGCTCAGCGAAGCGTTATCCTGACGCAAGCGCCAGAAATAATTTAGATCCAGCCCCAATACGACCGCCACAATGGCCTTGATTACACCGCCATGGGCAACCACACACACCTGCTGCTCCGGATAGGTATTGACAATTTCCTTGATCGAGGCAGTGGCGCGGTCCGCCATTTCGGCGAGATTTTCGCCGCCGGGAACCCTTGTGTCAAAGGGGTTATCCCACCAGGCGGAAAATATATCGCCGTAACGTTCTTTAATTTCTTTAAAAGTCAATCCTTCCCACTCGCCAAAACTAATCTCTTCCAGCCCTTTAACCGTCCGCACCGGTTTACCGTGAGGGGCGGCAATCAGTTCGGCGGTTTGCCTGGCCCGGGAGAGACCGCTGGCCAAAAAAGCGGCAAAGTCACCGCCTGCCAAGCGGCGGCTCAGAGCCTTGGCCTGCTCCATACCCTGGCTGCTGAGCGGAATATCGGTGCGGCCCTGAAACCGGGCGTCTTGATTCCAAATTGTTTCACCATGTCTAATCAAATATATTTTGCAGCCCATTTCATACCCCTTCCATAGCTACGCGCAGCGCTTCCAGCAGCACCATGTTTTCTTGGCGCGATCTGACCGCCACTCGGATATACCGATAGCCCAGACCGCCAAAAGTGGAACAGTCCCTGACCAGCACCCCTTTTTGGGCGGTCCGCGCCGCCAGCGCCGTGGAGGACAAGTCCTCCCTGGTAATCTTGACCAGCAGGTAATTAGCCTCCGCCGGGAAGGGTGACAGACCGGGGAGCTCTGCTAGCGAACGGTACAGAAATTCCCGTTCCTCTTTGACCAATCGCCTGGTTTGGTCCATGTATGCCCGCTCGGACAAAGCGGCGGCCCCGGCCGCCTGTGCAAATACATTAACGCTCCAGGGGTCCCGCAAGGTTTCCAGTTTTTTGATCAGCGGGGTGGCAGCAACCACCAGGCCCAGCCGCAAACCGGGGATGGCAAAAAATTTAGTCAGGGAATAAAGAACCACCAGAGTCGGATACTTTTCCAGCAGCGGCAATACGGTGCATGATCCGGCATCGGTGACAAAATCCATAAAAGCTTCGTCCACCACCACTGTTTTACCTGTCCGGGCCGCTTCTTCCACGACGGACCGGAGCACCAGGTTTTTTTCTACTCTGCCGGTCGGGTTATTGGGGTTGCAGATAAAGAGCGCATCAGCCTCTTTTAAGGCTTGTTTCAGCTGCGCCACCGGTAACGCAAATCCGTCCTCTTCACGCATGGGGACTTCAATTACCGTACCGCCGGCGGCAGTGACCGCGTCGCCATATTCACTGAAGGTCGGTTGAGGTATCACTACCCGCCGGCAGCCGATTACCCGGCCCAGCAGGTAAATCAATTCCGACGCGCCGTTGCCGGGCAGCATATTTTCCTCGGGCACACCCAGGTAAACAGCCAGAGCGCGCCGCAGTTCGCCGCAACGGTGATCGGGATAATGTTGGATTAAACCGATGCTGTCCTGTAAGGCTTGCAATACCGCCGGCGGCGGGCCCAAGGGATTGATATTGGCGCTGAAATCATAAATATCCCGCACCGAACCGCCCATACTTTTGGCCG
>WQUS01000283.1 GCA_009781965.1 Bacillota bacterium
CGTAAAGTTATTAACCGTGCGCTCATACTCTTCGAGAAATCGCTTACGGTTAATAACTTTACGGGCCTGGGCTACGGGTACTAACAAACAAAGGGTGTGAACAGTAACCAAAGAACCCATCATCTTTGAATTTATGCCGTTAAACACTGGTTTTTACCATGCGTTTTGCTTTATAATACAAATTGTAAATACATAACGCGCTAATACAAACCAAATACTTCTGCCGGCATTATTTCTCCAAAAATTATTCTTAATTGCTTTAATTTTTTTATTTATGCAATATTAAAAAATACTTACCAACAGGAGGTTGAGTATGGAAAAAGAAGTCTTGCAGTCTATGCATACATTATTTTACCCGCGCAGCGTAGCTGTGGTGGGAGCAACCGATTCCCCCGACCGGGTAGGGTTTAACATCTTGGAAAGCATCCTATACGGGGGCTTTAAAGGCCGGGTGTTTCCCATCCACCCGCGCCTGCAAACCTTGCAAGGCCTGCCGGTTTATCCCTCCCTGGAGGAAGTGCCCGGGCCGGTAGATGTGGCGGTGATTACCGTTAATCAGTTCGCCACCGTGGATACCATTGCCCAATGCGGCCGCCTGGGCATCAAAGCGGCCATCTGCGTGGCCGGCGGCTATCGGGAAACGGGGGAGGAGGGATTGCGCCTGGAGCAGCGTCTGGTGTCCGTGGCCCGGGAGCATGGCGTCAGCCTGGTGGGGCCCAATACCCTGGGGTTAATTAGTACCGCCGGTGATTTTTATGCCACCTTTTACCCTCTTAAATTGCCTAAAGGCAAGGTATCCCTGGTATCTCAAAGCGGTGGCATCGGCCTGACCATCATGCATAAAGCGGCCGACGAGGGGCTGGGCATTAATAAATGGGTGGGGGTAGGCAACCGCAGCACCCTGGAAATCAGCGACTACCTGGAGTACCTGGCCCAGGATGAAGAAACCGGCGTCATCGGCGTTTTTCTGGAGGGCACCGAAGAAGCCCGCCGGCTGGTCGAAACAGCGGCCCGGATTGCCAAGACCAAACCGGTGGTGGTTTACAAAGCCGGCCGGCTCAATGCCACAGCATTCGCCGCCCTGACCCATACCGGCACCGCTTCGGGCAGTTACCGGATGTACCGGGATATTTTCATGGATCAATTCGGGCTGTTCATGGTGGACAGCGTCGCCGAACTGGTAGCGGCCTGTAAAGCCCTGTCTGTGTCCGCCCTGCCCGCCGGGGGAAGGCTGGGCGTGCTCACCCACACCGCCGGACCAAGCATCGCGCTGCTTGATGCGGCCTCCCACCGGGAAATTTCCGTACCCCCGCTGCAGGAAGCAACCATTAATAAAATTAAGGAGCTATTGGGAGAAAATCCGCCGGTGGTGTTGAAAAACCCGTTGGATACCGTGGGTTTGGGCTTCGAAGCCGGCATTTACGGGCGGCTGGCCAAGATCGTTCTGGAAGATCCGGCCATTGATTTATTGGTCGCTATTTATTGCCTGCATAAAAACTGGCGTTTCCCCAACCAGGAACTGCTGGAGGCGCAACATAGCTGCGGCAAACCGGTAATCGCTTATTATGTATCCACCTGGGCAGGCTGCCACGAGGCAAGAGATATTTTACAGCCGGCCGGTGTGCCGCTCTATACCTCCCCGGAGGAAACGGCCGGGGCCGTATCTGCCCTGGTGCACTATAGTAATTTAAATAGCAATTTAAAAAGGAGGGGCGTACATGCCGGATAAAATAATCGCCCTGGCCCGCCAGGCAGGGCGGGAGATCCTCTTTGAGGATGAAAGCAAAGAATTGGCGGCGACGGCAGGCATACCAACGGTGGCAACTTATACCGCCGCCACGGCAGAGGAAGCGCTGGCCTTAGCCGAATCAATTGGCTATCCCGTAGTAATGAAAGTGCGCTCCACAGCCGCCACTCATAAAAGTGACGCCGGCGGGGTAAAGCTGAATCTTGCCGGCGCCGAGGATGTCCGCCTGGCCTTCCTGGAGATCACGAGCCAGGCCCGCCGGGAAGATCCCCAGGCTAACGTTACCCTGCAGCCCATGGCTGAACCGGGGGTCGAGGTCATTATCGGCGCCACTGCAGACCAGCATTTCGGGCCGGTGATGATGTTCGGCCTGGGCGGCGTTTTTACGGAGGTCCTGGATGATCACGGTTTCCGCATGATTCCCGTCGACAGAACCGCTGTGGCGTCGCTGGTCCGTTCGTTGCGCGGCTCCCGCCTGCTGCAGGGATACAGAAACATGCCCCAAGTTGATTTGACAGCTCTTGAGGACATCCTGCTGGCGGTAGGGGATTTTATGCAAAAAAATCAGGACATCGCGGAACTTGATTTAAATCCGGTAACAGTATACCCCCGGGGCGCCCTGGCCCTGGACGCCAGAATTAAGCTCAAACCGCGTCTTTAGCGTTTTTAAGCCCGCCCTGGACAAGGCGGGCTTACTATTTTGCTTGATCAGGCAGGAAGCTATGCTGAAGCAGAGAGTAAATTTGCTAATGCTTAAACCAATAAAATAATAGCCCTTCAGGACGTCAATCAACAGCCCCAAAGACCGGATTACGCTTTACGCACAAAGGGCCACTTATCAAAGAAAGTATTAAAGATTATCGCGGTCATTAAGAAAGTGAATTGTCCAGCTAATATGCCCATGGTAGTAAAGCCCATACCAAAGTTGTTAGCGCCAATCGGCAGCAGCTTAAAACATTTAAGCCATAAGACACCATAGATTATACCGCCTACCAGCCAGATGGCTACTCTGCTGAATATTCTGGCCGCCGTGCCGGGAACTTGCGCGGCGCTGGGATAATCATTAAACAGGTGGTGCCAAACCAGCATAAAGATAACCATGGACAGTTCCAAGGAAGCTACAATAACATAAGGATCCAGATTAGGCACCAAATTCAGCGGTGCAATTAGGGCCTTAATAGCGTTAGGAATGAACAGTCCGGCCAAGAAAGCAATCACAAAGCCTATAATCCCCATGTAAGGCTGTTTTTTAGCAAACAGCTTCATTGGGTACCCCTCACCGCCTTCGGCAGGCATGATGGCAAAGTATACAAAGGCCTGGCAGAAAGCAACAAAGGCCGCCCAGCTGCCAAGGGGCTGCAGCGTAATATGACGTTCTTCAATAACCGGATGCAGGAAACTGGGTACGACTAAAGCCAGCCAGAACAATATCGTTGCAATAAAGCTGAAGAACAGCACTCCCAATGACTCAGTCGGCTGCTTGGAGGTACCGGCAAAAGGCCATTTCTGCAACAGAGAAACAAATGGAATCTGGATTACAATCACTGCTAAAGCAAAAAAGTTAGCAGCCTCCCAGCCTTCAATGGCCAAAGCCACATCAGCGGCTGTTTTGGGCATGAGCATCAAAGACAGGTTAAAAGGCTGCCACCAGATACCGATAAAACCGATTAAGACTACATAAGCAAGGGTACCATAAAACCAGGCGCACAACACATACCAGGCGCCAGCCTGAGGCTGGCTGGTGGTAAACTTATTTTTACCATAATTGCCCATCACAAGGGTCTGCCAAATCCAGGTATTAATAACCAGCCAAAAGAAAGAACCTTCGATCATTACATTGATCAATTTGCCGGCCAGATCAGGAGCAGCAGCAATGCCTTGCGCCGCTAAAGCCGAAAAAATAGCTTTCCAGACAAAGGACCAAATCGGCCACAAAATCATAGATAAGATAAGG
>WQUS01000284.1 GCA_009781965.1 Bacillota bacterium
CCTGTTCTGGTCCGGGCGCTCATCGCTGTGTCATTGGCGCGGCTGTGCCCTTCCACCAGGCACTCCAGCACCTTGCCTACTTCGGCTTTATTTTTCCGCTTGGTAATCTCGTTTTGCAGCTCAATCAAGGCCTGGATGCGGGCGCTTTTGATCTCGTCCGGCACCTGATCGGCCATTGCGGCGGCCGGGGTTCCCTTACGTTTATTATAAACAAAAGTAAAGGCGCTGTCGAACTCTACTCTTTGCACCAAATCCACCGTAGCGGCAAAATCAGCCTCTGTTTCGCCGGGAAAACCGACCATAATGTCCGTCGTCAAAGCCACGCCCGGTAAGGTCGATTTAATCTGATCCACCAGCCGCAAATAGTTTTCCCTGGTGTAACCGCGGTTCATCAGCCGCAGGATATTATTACTGCCGGCCTGCACGGGCAGGTGGATATGCTCGCAAACCTTGGGAAGCTCTGCCACTGCTGTCACCAGCTGATCACTAAAATCCCGGGGATGAGAAGTCATAAATCTGATGCGCTCAATGCCGTCCACCTGGTTTACCGCCGCCAGCAAGCCGGCAAAATCCAGGCCGGCGGACCGATCCTGGCCATAGGAATTAACGTTCTGGCCCAACAGGGTAATCTCCTGATAGCCAGCCCGCCCCAAAGCCGCCACTTCGTCAATAACGGCTGCCGGGGTCCTGCTCCTTTCCCGGCCCCGCACGTACGGGACAATACAGTAGGTGCAAAAGTTATTGCAGCCGTAAGTAATACTCACCCAAGCCTTAACGCCCGGCTGCCGTTTAGCCGGCAGATCCTCCGACACCCCCCGGCTGTCGGGCCATACCTCGATGACCTGACGCCGCTCCGCCGCCGCCCGGGCAATTAGTTCCGGCAATTGCTGAATGTTATGGGTGCCGAACACCACATCAACATAGCGAAACCGCTCCTTGATCCGGGCGCCCATATGGGGTTGCTGGCTCATGCAGCCGCCCAGACACAGCATCAGGCCCGGTCTGTGCTTTTTTTGTTTGCCCAGCCGGCCTAACAAACCGAATACTTTACTCTCGGCCGTTTCGCGGATACAGCAGGTATTTAATACCACCACGTCGGCCTCGCTCTGGTCCTCGGCCGGCAGATAACCGATCTGCTCCAGCAGGCCGGCAATATGCTCCGAATCATGTTCGTTCATCTGACAACCAAAGGTAAAGATAAAATACTTGGCAGGGCTTATATTATCAGTATTCATCTCCACGCCCCTTTAATCCGGCTATGGCCATTATAAACGAATTGACCGGAGTAAACAAACAAAAAATACGGCGGTCCGATTGACCGCCGCCAATTTACATAAGAAAGTAGCTTGCCTGTTACTTACCGGTAAAATCCGCTTTTCTTTTTTCCAGGAAAGCGGCAATGCCTTCGTCTCTGTCCTTAGTGGCAAAGGCTAGGCCAAAAAGGTCCGCTTCGTAAGTGAAGGCTTTTTCCAGGTCCATGCCCAAACCGCCGTTAACCGCTTCTTTGGTCATTTGCAGCGCCAGCGGTCCCCGGGAAGCAATCCGGCCCGCCATCTTTTTGCAGAAGTCCAGCAGCTCTCCGGCCGGCACCAGGTGATTCACCAAACCAATCCGCTGGGCGGTAGCCGCGTCGTAAGCGTCGGCGGTAAACAAAAGTTCCTTGGCCAGGCCAGGGTTAACCAGTCTGGACAGCCGCTGGGTACCGCCGAAGCCGGCAATCAAACCCAGGCTGACTTCCGGCTGGCCCAGTTTGGCGTTTTCCGAGGCGATCCGGATATCACAAGCCATGGCCAGCTCGCAGCCTCCGCCCAAGGCAAAGCCGTTGACTGCCGCAATCACCGGTTTAGACAGGTTCTCAATTTTACTGAATACTTTTTGGCCCAAACGGGAGAATTCCTTGGCCTCCAGGGGCGCCAGCTTTTGCATAAAAGCAATATCCGCGCCGGCCACAAAGGCTTTATCGCCGGCGCCGGTGATGATCACCACCCGCACCGCGCTGTCATTGCCCAGTTGATCCACGGCCTGATCCAGTTCGAGCAGGGTTTCTTCGTTTAAAGCGTTCAGCTGCTTTGGCCGGTTAATGGTTAATATGGCCACCGGACCGTCATTTTCCAGTAATATATTGTTCCAGGTCATGAGCGCTCCTCCTTAGGTCAAAATAGGATCTTTTTACTCGTAAACGTAAAAACCGCGGCCGGACTTCCGGCCCAGCCAGCCGGCAGCCACGTATTTGCGCAGCAGCGGGCAGGGACGGTATTTGGTGTCGCCCATGCCTTTATGCAGCACTTCCATAATGGAAAGGCAGGTGTCCAGCCCGATCAGATCGGCCAGGGCCAGGGGACCCATGGGATGGTTAGCGCCCAGCTTCATCGACTGGTCCACCGCTTCCGGAGCGCCAATGCCTTCATAGACACAATAAATCGCTTCATTAATCATCGGAATCAAAATCCGGTTCACCACAAAACCGGGCGCATCGTTGACTTCCACCCCTACTTTACCCATCCGGTCGCCCATCTCTTTAACAGACTGATAGGTCTCATCCGATGTGGCCAGGCCGCGGATCACTTCAATCAGTTTCATGACCGGCACCGGGTTCATAAAATGCATGCCGATTACTTTATCCGGCCGCTTGGTCACCGCGGCAATTTCGGTAATAGGCAGCGATGAAGTATTGGTGGCCAGAATGGCATGAGCCGGCGCTACCTGATCCAACTCGCGGAAGATGTTGCCCTTAAGTTCCATGTTTTCAATGGCCGCTTCGATTACCAGATCAACTGCCGCCGCGTCCGCCAATAGGATGGACGGCTTAATCCGCCCCAAGATGGCGGCCTTGACGGACTCTTCCAAACGTCCCTTGGCCACATCCCGGCCGAGGTTTTTTTCAATAATGCCCAGACCGCGCTGCACAAATTCATCTTTGATATCGTTTAATATTACTTCATAGCCTGCCGCGGCAGCTACCTGGGCGATCCCGGAACCCATCTGTCCGGCGCCGATCACCATTACTTTTTTAATTTCCAAGGCTAAAACCTCCAGATCTGATTTTTAAACGTTTTCCACCACCAGGGCGGTGCCTTGCCCGCCGCCGATGCATAAGGTGGCCAGACCGTATTTGACGGCCCGCCGTTTCATTTCATAGAGCAGGGTAATTAATATCCGGGTGCCGCTGCAGCCAATGGGATGGCCGATCGCCACGGCGCCGCCGTTAACGTTGGTGATGGCGGGAGGCATTTCCAGTTCCCGCATCACCGCCAAAGCCTGGGCGGCAAATGCTTCGTTAGCTTCAATCAGGCCCATGTCGGCAATAGTCAAGCCGGCTTTGGCCAACGCCTTCCGGCTGGCCGGAATGGGACCCAGCCCCATATATGCGGGATCAACGCCTGCGGAAGCCCCGGCGCGGATGACAAACTGCGGCGTTAAGCCCAGTTCCTTGGCTTTGTCCGCGGACATAACCACCACGGCGGCGGCGGCGTCATTAAGACCGGAAGCATTACCGGCGGTAACGGTGCCGTCTTTTTTGAAGGCCGGCTTTAGTTTGGCCAAAGCTTCGACAGTGGCGCCGCGGCGGGGGAATTCATCGGTATCGAAAGATACGGTTTCGCCTTTTTTGGCCGGTATGGCCAGCGGCAGAATTTCATCCTTAAAACGCCCTTCGTCAATCGCCGCGATGGCTTTGTTATGACTGCCGACGGAAAAAA
>WQUS01000285.1 GCA_009781965.1 Bacillota bacterium
GGAGAGAAAGAGCATTGGTTAAAGTGTATGAAGGACATCTGGTAGGCGACGGTTTAAAGTTCGCTATTGTGGCGGGACGTTTTAACGAATTTATTACCAATAAGTTATATAGCGGCGCATTGGACGCTTTGCAGCGCCATGGGGTTGCCGAGCAGGATATCGAAATGGCCTGGGTGCCGGGCGCTTTTGAGATCCCGATGGCCGCCAAACTACTGGCGGACACCGGCCGTTTTGACGCGGTGATCTGTCTGGGCGCGGTGATCAGGGGGGCTACGCCCCATTTTGACTATGTGGCGGCCGAGGTATCCAAGGGTATCGCCAAGGCCGGTCTGGACACAGGGGTGCCGGTAATTTTCGGCGTCATTACGGCGGATAGCATCGAACAAGCTATCGAACGGGCCGGCACCAAAGCCGGCAACAAGGGCTGGGATGCGGCGGTTACCGCCATTGAAATGGCTAATTTGCTCAGAACCATGGGTTCCTGAACATCCGGAACCAGACTATTATTATTGGAGACGGTTATGAATAACAAAACATTGCAGAATTTGGCCGATGTTGCCGCTTATCAACCGGCGCCGGAAAGGAGGCTCTTCTCCGCCTCCCAGGAGGAGATTATCTACGGATTAACCACGGATATTTACTTTATCCGCAGCCGGGAACTGCTCAGACATATGAGTTTGGACCGCACCCCGGTAACGGCGGAAATTTTCAGCAGCCAGGCTGGTATGGCGGCCGGGATCGCCGAAGCAAAAAATTTGCTGGCCGGATTGCCGGTGGAGGTTTGGTCCCTGGCCGAAGGGTCTTTATTTGAGGCCAAAGAAGTGATTATGCGGATCAGCGGCGCTTACGATGATTTCGGCCTCTATGAGACAGCCCTGTTGGGCATCCTGGCCAGTTCCAGCGGTTGGGCCACTGCCGCCGGCCGGTGCCGTGCGGCGGCGGGCGATAAAAATCTGGTTAGTTTTGGCGCCAGGCATGTTCATCCCGCTGTGGCGCCGGTAATGGAACGGGCCGCTATTTTAGGCGGGGCAAACGGCGCCAGCTGTATCTTGGGCGCCAAACTGGCCGGCGCCGAACCAATGGGCACCTTACCCCATGCGGTGATGCTGATTGTGGGCGATACCCTGGAGGTGGCCAGACAATACCGGCAGGTTATGCCTCCGGATGCCCCGGTTATTGTCCTGGTGGATACTTTTAAGGATGAAGCGGAAGAAACCCTGCGGGTGGCGGCAGGGCTGGGCCGCGATCTGCAGGGCGTCAGACTGGATACGGCCAGTGAAAGGGGCGGCGTTACACCGGGACTGGTGCGTGAAATCAGAGCCAGGCTTGATCAGGCCGGCTGCCGTCAGGTTAAGATATTTGTGTCCGGCGGGCTGACTCCGGAACGGATCAAGCTGTTATCCGAAGCCGGCGCCGACTCTTTTGGGGTAGGCAGCTATATCTCCGGCGCTTCGGCCATCGACATGACCATGGATATTAAAGAAATCGGCGGCCAGCCGGTGGCCAAACGGGGCCGCATCCCCGGCATTACGCCCAGCCCGCGGCTGGAAAGGCTCATATAAATAAAAAACGGCGTTAGCCGTTTTTATTACTTATCGCTTTCAGCTTAGATAGCTCTTTGAACTTTGCCGCTGCGGAGGCACCTGGTGCAGACCATAATTCTGCGGGGTGTGCCGTCGACGTTGGCTTTGACCCTTTGCAGGTTCGGCGCCCATTTTCTCTTGGTGCGGATATGGGAGTGACTGACTTTCATACCTACGGTAACACCTTTACCGCATACTGAACATTTTCTGGCCATGGAAAACACCTCCTTCAATACAAGACTTTTATATTTTAACAGATTCGCGGTGGCGATGCAATAAGCCTGAATAAAAGATTTTAATAGGGATAGGGAGCAGCGGAATATGGCTGTGGTAAAAAGCGGCGCCCCTTTTGAAACGCCGGTACAACAGGTGCAAATGATTGGCCGGCGCCGGGCGGAACAATTGGCCCGGTTAAAAATTTTTTCCGTCCATGATTTGCTGTATCATTTCCCCCGCGAATACCTGGACCGCAGTCAGACTGTTTCTCCTTTCGGTCAGGCCGACGGTGCGGCCATCACAGTGCGCGGAGCGGTGATTCGGACCGAGGAAAGCAGACCCCGCCGGAACCTTACTATTACCAAGGCGGCTTTGGAGGCCCGGGAGGGAGTATTTTACGCTGTCTGGTTCAACCAGGCTCACGTAAAAAAACTGCTCCGCCCGGGCGCTGACGTGTTGATTAGCGGCAAAGTGGATCAGGGGTTCGGCTCGGTGCAGATTCAGGTCCAGGATTTTGCCCTGGTGGACGAAAACCAGAATGGGGACAATGGGGATTTGCTGCATACCGGCCGTCTGACGCCGGTATACCCTGCGACAAACGGCATTAGTCAACGGCAGCTGCGCTCGTTTATTTACACTGCCCTGGCGGAATGGGAAAATGCTTATCACGAATTTATACCACCTTGGCTTATCGAACAGGAAAACCTGCCGCCACTACCGGCGGCCTTGCGGCAAATTCATTTTCCGGACCGGCAGGACAGCGCCGCGGCGGCCCGCCGGCGCTTTGTATTCGAAGAATTTTTCCTCATTCAAGTGCAGCTGTTAAAACTGCGGCAAAATCTTTCTCTGGTGCAGAAACAACACCGCTATCCGCCGGATAACCCATTGCAGCGCGCTTACCTCGCCGGTTTAAAATTTACTTTAACGGCAGCACAGCAGCAAGCGGCGGCGGAGATTGCCGCCGATCTGCAGCGGCCCTATCCGATGAACAGGCTGCTGCAGGGCGACGTCGGATCGGGCAAAACAGCGGTGGCGGTGCTGGCCTTGCTGAAGGCCGTGGAGGGCGGGCTGCAGGGCGCCTTTATGGCGCCCACCGAGGTGCTGGCCGAACAGCATTTTTTTGCCCTTCATGAGCTCTTAACGCCTCTGGGAGTCAGCGTGGCTTTACTGGGCGGCGGGATGCCGGCCAAGGCGCGCCGCGATTTACTGGCCCGGCTTGCCGGGGGAGAGGTGTCCCTTATGGTGGGGACTCAGGCCATCTTGCAGCCGGATGTGCAGTTCAAAAATCTGGCCCTGGTGGTCATTGACGAACAGCACCGCTTTGGGGTGCGGCAGCGGGCTCTGTTGCAGGAAAAAGCTTTGCAAGCCGATGTGCTGATTATGACGGCCACACCGATCCCCAGGACCTTGTCCATGACTGTCTATGGCGATCTGGATATTTCTTTAATCGACAGTATGCCCCCGGGGCGTCAGCCGGCGCGTACTTACTATGTGGCCCCGGGCGAGCTGACCCGGGTGTTTCAATTTGTCAGCGCCCAGGTTGAAACCGGCCGGCAGGCCTTTATTATTTGCCCGCTGGTGGAGGAATCGGAGAAAATAGATCTGCAGGCCGCCGAAGAATTATATAGCCGGCTGGCGGCAAATGAACTGCGCCGCTGCCAAGTGGGCTTGCTGCATGGACGGATGGCCGCTAAAGAAAAAGAAGCGGTCATGGCCGGCTTTCGCGCCGGTGAAATCCAGGTTTTGGTCAGCACCACAGTGGTTGAAGTGGGCGTGGACGTGCCCAACGCCAATGTGATGGTGATTATAGACGCGGATCGTTATGGATTGGCGCAGCTGCACCAATTAAGGGGCCGGGTGGGCCGCGGGGGCGGGGAAGCCCACTGCATCCTGGC
>WQUS01000286.1 GCA_009781965.1 Bacillota bacterium
TAAAGTTATTAACCGTAAGCGATTTCTCGAAGAGTATGAGCGCACGGTTAATAACTTTGGGCCGGATGGTGCGAAAGCAGTAACGTGTGACCAGTAACATAAATTTTCAATTTAGCACATACTTTTAAAAAAAATGTTATACTAATTGAGCAACTTAATAATAAGTATGTTAAAATAATAGTAACGCATTATTAATACAACATCACTTTTCTAAACCAGTTTGCAAAAAAGGAGAGGGATCTATGGAAAGAGAACTAACTCTGGAACTGGTACGGGTAACGGAAGCGGCCGCTTTGGCCTCCGCCCACTGGATGGGGCGCGGGCGCAAGATGGCGGCTGACGACGCCGCTACCAACGCCATGCGCGAAATGTTTGACTCGATTCAAGTCAACGGCACCGTAGTGATCGGCGAAGGGGAAATGGATGAAGCCCCCATGTTATACATAGGGGAGAAGGTGGGCTGCGCCTCCACTCCTGAAGTGGATGTGGCGGTGGACCCGCTGGAAGGCACCAACATTCTGGCCAAGGGGCTGCCCAACGCCATGTCGGTCATTGCCATTGCCGAGCGGGGAAACCTGCTGCACGCGCCGGACATGTATATGGATAAACTGGCGGTGGGGCCCAGGGCGGCAGGCAAAATCTGTCTGGACGACCCGATCGAAAAAACCCTGGAAATTGTAGCCAAAGCCAATAACAAGCGGATTGTGGACTGCACGGTGATGATTCTGGACCGGGAACGGCACCAGAAGTTAATTGAAGCGGTGCGCGGAGCCGGCGCCAGGGTGCGGCTGATTGGCGACGGCGACGTGGCGTCGGCGCTGGCCACCGCTTTTGATGATACCGGTATTGACATTTGCGCCGGTATCGGCGGCGCCCCGGAAGGAGTTATCGCGGCAGCGGCCTTGAAGTGCCTGGGCGGCGAGATGCAGGCCCGGCTGGAGCCGGAGGACGATGAGGAATGTGAACGCTGCCTCAGCATGGGCATTACTGATTTAAACAAGATTCTCACCATGGATGATCTGGTGAAAGGCGACGACGCCATTTTTGCCGCCACCGGCGTTACCGACGGCGAGCTGCTTAAGGGCGTACGTTTTCGGGGCGGCCACCTGGCCGAAACCTATTCGCTGGTGATGCGGGCCAAGTCGCGGACCATGCGTTTCATCAACTCAGTCCACGACCTGCTGTACAAACCGCATTACTCTTACATCGAAACAAAATAATTGCAGCGCCACAGCGCGAACATCAGCGCAGGCCGGCTTTTTTCTCCATTAAAGCCCGCACCTTAAGCGGCAGACCAAACAAATTGATAAAACCTTCGGCGTCGGACTGAGTATATACCTCGTCGGCGCCGAAGGTAGCCATATCTTCATTATACATGGAGTATGGCGAAGTGGCGCCGGCAGGAGTGCAGTTGCCCTTGTACAGCTTCATCCGCACGTTCCCGGTCACAGTGCGCTGAGTGACGTTCACAAAGGCGTCCAAAGCCTCCCGCAGCGGTGAAAACCATAGCCCGTCGTAAACCAGTTCGGCATAGCGGGCGGCCACCTGCTCTTTAGAGTGCAAGGTGATCCGGTCCAGGGTCAGCAGTTCCAGCTCCCGGTGGGCCAGCCACAAAATAGTACCGCCCGGCGTTTCGTAAACGCCTCTGGACTTCATGCCCACCAGCCGGTTTTCCACCATATCCGTCACGCCGACGCCGTTGGCGCCTCCCAATTGATTCAGTTCTTCCAGCAGCGCCTCGGGCGCCAGCTCACGGCCATTGACCGTTTTGGGTATGCCTTGGTCAAACCAGATTTCCACATAGGTGGGCTTATCCGGCGCCTTTTCCGGCGCTACGGTAAGCAACAGCACGTCGTCCGGCGGTTCCTGTCCGGGATCCTCCAAAGCGCCCCCCTCATGGCTAAGATGCCAGATGTTGCGGTCCATGCTATAAGGCCGGGATTTGGTTACCGGCACGGGAATGCCCCGAGCGGCGGCGTAGTCTATGGCATCGTCCCGGGAACGGATGTCCCATTCCCGCCAAGGAGCCACAATTTTCAGCGCCGGATTGAGGGCTTTAACGGTCAGCTCAAACCGCACCTGATCGTTGCCCTTGCCGGTGGCGCCGTGGGACACGGCGGCGGCTCCCTCTTGGGCGGCTATTTCCACCAGTTTTTTGGCAATCAGCGGCCGAGCCATGGAAGTGCCCAGCAGATATTTACCCTCATAAATAGCCCCGGCTTTCAGAGTGGGGAATATGTAATCGACGACAAATTCCCGTTTCACATCCTCAATGTACAGTCTGGCAGCGCCGCTTTTCAGCGCCTTCCCCTTTAGGGGCCCCAGTTCCTCGCCCTGGCCCAAATCGGCGGCCATGGCAATCACCTCGTAGCCGTAATTCTCTTTCAGCCACGGAATGATAATTGAGGTATCCAACCCCCCGGAATAGGCCAGTACAATTTTTTCCATTTTTTAAGTCTCCTCTCTTTTAGGCCAGCAATAGCGCCAGCACTGCTTTTTGAGCGTGCAGGCGATTTTCGGCTTCGTCGAACACCACACTGTGGGGACCGTCAATGATTTCCGCCGTCACTTCCTCGCCCCGGTGAGCCGGCAGACAGTGCAAAAACAGATAATCCGGAGCAGCCCCGGCAAGCAGCCCGGCGTTCACCTGGTAAGGGGCAAATACTTTCATGCGGGCCTGCTGCTCGCTTTCCTGGCCCATACTGGCCCAGACGTCGGTCACCACCACGTCGGCGCCGGCCGTGGCCGCGGCGGGATCTGTGAGCAGCGTAAGCTCGGCGCCGGTTTCGGCGGCGTCTGCCCGGGCAGCGGCTGCAATGGCGCTGTCCGGCTGGTAGCCAGGGGGGCAAGCGACGCTGAGATGCATGCCCATCTTGGCGCAGCCAAACATCAGGGAGTGGCATACGTTATTGCCGTCCCCCACCCAAGCCACTTTCAGCCCGGCCAATCGGCCCTTGTGCTCCCGGATGGTCTGTAAATCGGCTAAAATCTGGCAGGGATGCAGCAGATCGGTTAAACCGTTGATCACCGGCGCCTGGCTGTATTGGGCCAACTCCTCCACATCCTGCTGGGCAAAAGTGCGGATCATGATGCCGTCCACGTAACGGCCCAGTACCCGGCCGGTGTCCCCAATACCCTCGCCCCGGCCCAACTGCAAATCGGCGGCGCTGAGGAACAGGGCGTGACCGCCCAGCTGATACATCCCCGTTTCGAAACTAACCCTGGTGCGGGTGGATGATTTTTCAAAAATCATGGCCAGGGTCTTGCCTTGCAGCAATTCATGGGGCACACCCTGCTTGCGCTGCTGTTTCAGCGTATCGGCCAAGTCGAGGATGTGCGTGATTTCCTGGGGGGTAAAATCGTGCAAAGACAAGAGATCCCGCCCTTGCAGCTGTTTCGCGATTTGATTCAATAAGCTCACCTTCTTAACCGGGTCAGAGGGACCCTTTTTTTATGCTGTTGAGCATTTGCCGGGGCAAAAATCTGTTTTGTTATTTCGAACGTTACTGGTCACACGTTACTGCTTTCGCACCATCCGGCCCGTAAAGTTATTAACCGTGCGCTTATACTCTTCGAGAAATCGCTTACGGTTAATAACTTTACGGGCCTGGGCTACGGGTACTAACAAACGTTACTGGTCTGACCAGTAACTTTCGAACTTCGAACCTCGAACTTCGAACCTCGAGCTCACTCTGCCCCTAAAGCAGCGTCCAGGATAGCGACGGCCCGGTCGGCCTCCTCCTTGGTGATAATCAGCGGCGGCAGCAGCCGCAACACGTTGCCGGCGGCGCAGTTGATCAGCAGCCCGCGCTCCTGGCAGCGCCGCACGTAGGGGGCCCCCTCCACGGCCAGTTCCATACCCAGCAGCAGACCCAAACCGCGCACTTCGCGGATGAAGCTGTATTTCTGCTGTAAAACCAACAGCTGCTCTTTCAAGTAAGCCCCCACTTGAGCGCAGTTTTCCGGCACAGCCTCTTGGAGCATGACGCCCATGGCGGCCAGCGCCGCGGCACAGGCCAAAGGGTTGCCGCCAAAGGTAGCGGCGTGATCGCCGGGCGCAAAAACGTCGGCCACAGCTTGCTTGGCCAGCATGGCGCCCATGGGGAATCCGCCGGCCAGGGCCTTGGCCAGGGTAATGAGATCCGGTTCCACGCCATAGTGCTGGTAAGCCATGAACTTACCAATCCGGCCCAAACCGCACTGCACTTCATCAAAAATTAACAGCAGCCCCTGTTGATCGCATAATTCCCGCACGCCGGCCAGATAGTCCCGTTCAGCGGGGATAACGCCTCCTTCACCCTGCACCGGTTCCAGCAGCACGGCGCAGGTGTGGGGACCAACGGCTTTTTGCAGCGCCGCCAGATCGTTAAAGGGCACATACTTAAAACCCTGAGGCAGCGGCTCGAAGCCCTGCTGATACTTGGTTTGGCCGGTGGCGGTGATCGCGGCCAGGGTCCGGCCGTGGAAAGACTTTTCCGCCGTGATGATCTCGTACTTCTCCGGACCGCCAAACTTTTTGGCGTATTTGCGGGTCAGTTTAATCGCGGCCTCGTTAGCCTCGGCGCCGCTGTTGCAGAAAAACACCCGCTGGCAGCAGGAGTTTTGCACCAGCAGTTCGGCCAGCTTGGCCTGGGGTTCGGTATAGTAAAGGTTGCTCACGTGCATCAGGGTTTCGGCCTGGTCCCGGATAGCCCGCACTACCGCAGGGTGACAGTGGCCCAGGGAATTCACCGCCAGACCGCCCACAAAGTCCAGGTAAGTCTTGCCCTCGGCATCCCGCAGCTCCGCCCCTTGCCCCTGCACCAGGGCCAGCCCGATCCGTCCGTAGGTATGCATGACATATTGATCGCTCAGGGCCATTATCTCTTTGGTATTCACAGTCTTAACTCCTTTTTCATTTAACTGTTACAACACTACCATTGTCCCGACCCCTTGATCGGTGAAAATCTCCAGCAAAATAGAATGAGGCACCCGGCCGTCCAGGATGTGAGTGGTGCCCACTCCCTGCCTCAGCGCATTGACGCAGCACTCCACTTTGGGGATCATGCCGCCGTCGATAACCCCCCGGTCGATCAGACCGGGCACTTCGGGCACGGCAATGGTGGAGATCAGAGAGCTTTTGTCCTGGCGATCCGCCAGAATGCCCTCCACGTCGGTGAGGATAATCAATTTATCAGCCTTTAAAGCCGCGGCCAAAGCCCCGGCGGCGCTGTCCGCGTTGACGTTGTAACTTTCACCGGCCTGACCGGCGGCCACCGGCGCCACCACCGGAATGTAGCCCTCCCGGATGACCGTCTCCAGAATACCGGGGTTGACCTGGCGGACCAGCCCGACCTGGCCGATATCCACCATTTCCTCGGCGCCGTCGCTGTTGCGGATCCGGCCCAGCTTTTTCTCGGCCAGCAGCAGCCGGCCGTCCTTGCCGGACAGACCCACCGCACTGCTGCCAATGTTGTTCAGCAGGCCCACAATATCCTTGTTAATTTTGCCCACCAGCACCATCTGGGCAATCTCCATGGTTTCCGCATCGGTAACCCGCAGGCCGCCCACAAAGTTGCTCTCCTTGCCCACTTTTTTCAGCATGCCGGTGATCTCCGGCCCGCCGCCATGGACAAGCACCGGGTGCAGGCCCACGTACTGCATCAGCACGACATCGGTAAGCACGGCTTCCTGCAGCGCGCTATCCACCATCGCGTGTCCGCCGTACTTAATCACCACTGTCGCGCCGTGGAATTTCTTGATGTAGGGCAAGGCTTCCACTAAGATGCCCGCCTTTTCCATCGGACTGAGCACAATCTACTCCCCCTGCATAAAAACTGTATATTTATACTACTATATTTATGCTACTCTAAACAGTCCCTCTATTTATGTTCTGTAGCTGCCGTTAATGCGCACATAGTCGTAAGTGAGATCGCAGCCCCAGGCGGTGGCTTGACCGGAACCCTGTTTAAAATCAATGGTAAACAGCACTTCTTTCTGCTCCAGCGTCAGGGCGGCGGCCTGCTCGTCAAAAGGCAGGGCCCCGCCGTTTTCCGCCACTTTAATCCCGCCCAGGTAGATATCCACTGTCCCCGGGTCAAAGATCGCACCTGAGTATCCCGCCGCGCACAGCACCCGGCCCCAGTTGGCGTCCGCACCAAAGACCGCCGCTTTCACCAGGCTTGAGCCAGCCACGGCTTTGGCCGCCAGAGCGGCGTCCGCATCAGTGGCCGCGCCCAAGACCCGGACCTCCAGCAGTTTGGTGGCCCCTTCGCCGTCCCTGGCCACCGCTACGGCCAGGGTGCGGCAGACCTCTTCCAGAGCCGCGCAGAAGTCGGCGTAAGCCGGCCCCGCCGCCTCAATGGGCGGATGGCCCGCCGCACCGTTGGCCAGCGCCAGGATGCAATCGTTGGTGCTGGTATCACCGTCCACCGTAATCATATTAAAGGTGCGGTCCGCAGCCTGGCGCAAAGCCTGCCGCAGCATCGCCGGGGCAATGGCGGCGTCAGTGGTCACAAAAGCCAGCATGGTGGCCATGTTGGGATGAATCATGCCCGAACCTTTGGCCATGCCGCCTAAAGTAACCGGGCAGCCGTCCAACTCAAAGGTTACCGCCGCCTCCTTAAGTATTGTGTCAGTAGTCATAATAGCCGCCGCCGCCTCGGCGCCGCCGCCGGGACGCAGCTCCGCCGCCGCCCGGCGGATGCCCTCCAGCACTCTATCTATGGGCATGGGCTGGCCGATTACGCCGGTGGAAGCCACCAGAACCTGCTCCGCCGACATACCCAG
Organism: Bacillota bacterium; assembly: GCA_009781965.1. Lineage (GTDB taxonomy): Bacteria > Bacillota > Desulfotomaculia > Desulfotomaculales > Desulfallaceae > BRH-c8a. The sequence continues at coordinate 6,769 of WQUS01000286.1, forward strand.
CAGCCGCGCTGTTTCCGCCGTCATCGCCAGGGCGTCGGTTTCACCCCGGGGGCCGTTGCAGGCATTGGCGTTGCCGCTGTTGACGACCACCGCTTGGGCGCTGCCGTCCGCCAAGTGGCGCATCGACACCAGCACCGGAAAGGCTTTCACCAGGTTAGCGGTAAACACTCCGGCGGCGTCGGCCGGCCGGTCGGAAGCCAGCAAGGCTACGTCTTTGGCGCCGGTTTTTATGCCCGCCGCCACTCCGGCGGCGCTAAATCCCCGGGGGGCAGTCACCCCGCCGGCGATACTCTTTATTGTCTTTTGCATCTGCGTCTTTTGCATCAGCGCTAACTCCCTTCATTACGGATACAGCCCGGGCCGATCCAGGCCGGCGGTCTCGGGCAGTCCGCACATCAGGTTCATGTTCTGCACGGCCTGGCCCGCCGCTCCCTTAATTAAATTATCAATGACGGCAATAATCACCGCCCGGCCGGTGCGCTCATCAACCACCGGCGCGATATCGCAGTGGTTGGAACCGGTAACCGCCTTGGTTTGCGGCAGCATCCCCGCAGGCAGCAAACGGACGAAGAATTCGTCCCGGTAAAAGTCTTCGTAAATGGCGCGCACTGCCGCCAAACTAACCGGTTTGTTCAGCCTGGCGTAAATGGTGCTTAAAATCCCCCTGTTCATCGGCGTTAAATGAGGGGTGAAGGAGAGCATCAGGTCCTCCCCGGCCAGGCCGCTCAGTTCCTGCTCAATCTCGGGGGTATGCCTGTGCAGCCCCACATTGTAAGCACGGAAATTTTCGTTCACTTCGCTGAAGTGAGTGCCCAGGTCCAGGCCGCGCCCGGCGCCGGAAACACCGGATTTGCTGTCGGCCACCAAGGTGGCGAGATCCGCCAGGCCGCTTTTAAGCAGCGGCGCCAGGCCCAGGATTACGCTGGTGGGATAGCAGCCCGGGTTGCCCACCAGAACAGCGGTTTTGATTTGCTCCCGGTGGATTTCCGGCAGGCCGTAAACCGCTTCCTTAAGCAGTTCCGGCGCCTCATGGGGCACTTTGTACCACTGTTCGTAAACTTCGGGCCGCCGGAAACGAAAATCGGCGCCCAAATCGATTAATTTTTTGCCGGCCGCCAGCACTTGCCGGGCCACGGGAGCAGCGTGCCCATGGGGCAGCGCTGTAAATAAAATATCGCATTCCCCGGCCAGGGCCGGCACATCCAGTGCCCGGCACAGCTGGGGCACGTATTGATACAGATATGGATAAACTTCGCTAAAGGACCGACCAGCGTAATTCCTGGAGGCCAAAGCCGTCAGCTCAACATCCGGATGAGCCGACAGGATGCGGACCAACTCCGCCCCGGCGTACCCGGTAGCGCCAATGACGCCTGCTTTAATTTTCATGACCAGCATCCCTTCTAAAAAAACAATCTAGGAAGCAATGAAATAATTATACATATAATTGCATAAAAATACAATACCAATCTTATGCACACAAAGAGTTTTGGTTCATAAATTATTAGAACAAAACTATTCCAAGGAGGCATGGTCAAACAATGCCTAATAACCAGAACCCGTTCCACAGCCCCTTGCTTGCCGTCATTTTGCTGCTGCTGGCCGGCGGCGGCGAAGACAGCCATGAACGCATTAACAGCATGAGCCGGATGATTGCGTCGCTGCAAGAGACTTTTCGGAGCATCAATACCGGAATAGAAACCTTTCACGCCGAAGTAGTGCCCATGTTTCAAAAGCGGCTGCCCAGCGGTAATGAGGAAGAATACGACGAAGACGAGTAATAAACTAAATCAACACGGCCATTTCGTCTCGGTCAATCACCGTGCGCAGGTCATGCATGGACTGGCGCAGCCCGAAATCCTCGCCGGCGGCCCGTTCAATTTGGCGCAGGATATCAATTTCCCGGCGGACAACGGAGAAAATATCGCCCTCTTGTAAATTGCACATTTTCTGCAGCTCTTCAAAGGTAGCTCCCTTGTACCAGGCTTCCGCCAAAGGGCCGGGCAGCGGCGTCCACACGTTCAGATGCTCGGGCACACCGTAACCGCTAAGCTGATTTCGTAACGCGGCTACCTGATCCAGAGGGTATTCCCCCTCCAGCACCACCTCGTCCCGGCCCGGTTCGTAGTCAATGCCGGCCAGGATGGCAGCAACCTCGGCGGCCGGACAATCCCGCAGAATCCCGGAAAAAACCAGTTCGGTAACCAGGATCTCCTGAACGTGGATATTCAGAGCGAAAAGGCCCCGGGGCAGCAAGGTTTTGCCGGCAATGAAACCCAGCTTTTCCAGCAGTGCGCACATCTGCTCAAAGTCACGGTGATAGTCGGCCTCGTGTTTTTTCAGATATTTGTTGCGCCGGATCAGCTCTTTTTTACGTTCCACCATGGCGGTAATTTCGTCGTGGGCGTCCCGGCAAGCCTGATGCAAGCAGTCTTTAGCCGGCTGAGCCAAGATCCCTTTAATTTGGGCGATCCGTCCCTGCTGATCGGCTTTTTTGCGGTTGCGCCGGTTGCGCAAACGTTTCAGTTCTTTCTTCAACTTATCCCGCAGCATGGGGCAGGCCGGGCCGTCCTTGTCCGCACAAAAAGTTTGGCGCAGGGAGTAAATAGTCTGGTCCGCCGTCTCCAGCTCGCTGTTCACGCTGCGGGCTTCCCGGTTATTCTGATATACCGCCAGGTTTTGGGACAAAAACCGCTCGATTTCCGCGTCGGTTTTATAATGCAGCAGGCTGAGCACAGTATTGGGGGAAATAATCAGCCGACCCCGCACCGGTTCAACCTGAGTCTCATCAAAAAAGCCGGTTTGCTCCGGAAACTTTTCGTCTATGCGCACGTAAACGTGCCCTTCCTGATCGTAACCGCGCCGCCCGGCCCGGCCGGCCATCTGAAAAAATTCCCGGTTCAGCAGACCCCGGTGGTTACGGCCGTCCCACTTACGGGTAGCGTCGAACACCGTGCTGGCGGCGGGGAAATTAATCCCCACCGCGAAAGTTTCCGTGCAGAAGAGCACAAAGATCAACCGGGCTTCATAGAGATTTTCCACCAACTCTTTCAAGGCCGGCGACAGTCCGGCATGGTGGTAGCCGATGCCCTGCTGCAACTG
>WQUS01000287.1 GCA_009781965.1 Bacillota bacterium
CGCAAAAACAGTTAATATGGTTTATCATCGGAGCCTTGGCCGCGCTGACGATACCGCTGCTGCTAATGCTGACACCCCGGTTTGAAAAGCTGGAAATCGTCTATCTGATTGTAGGGTACGTATTCATACTGTTGCCCTTCTTTTTAAGCACCATCACCAATGGCGCGCTTAACTGGATTGAAATTGGCGGTTACAGCCTGCAACCTTCTGAAATTGTAAAATTTCTGCTGGTGTTCTACCTGGCGTCCGTCTTCCGAAAAAAGCGAACGCTGCCCCAACTGGCGCTGCCCTCTCTGTTTAGCGCCGGCCTTGTGCTCATTCTGGTTATGCAGCGGGACCTGGGCGGGGCGCTGATCTTTTTTATGACGTTTATGATTATGCTGTACATCTCCAGCGGAAGCGAGCTGCTGTTTTTACTGGGTATGGGCTTGGCCGCCTTGGGCTCGGTGGGGGCGTATCAAATTTTTGCCCACGTGCGGGTACGGGTGGAAAGCTGGCAGAACCCTTGGCTCCACGCGGATGCCGGCGGCTATCAGATACTCCAGTCTCTTTTCGCCATCGGCACCTGGGGCCTGTGGGGCAGCGGCTTGACACGGGGTATGCCCAACAGTATCCCCGTGCATGAAAGTGATTTTATGTTTGCGGCCTTGTGTGAGGAACTGGGCCCTTTGTTCGCCGTAGGAATCATAGGCGTATTTATCATGATATTTTACCGGGGCGTACATATTTCACTGCGGTGTAAACGCCGGTATTACAGCCTTATTGCCGCCGGGCTTACCAGTATGCTCACCTTTCAGACCTTTTTAATCATCGGCGGTAACATCAAGCTTATCCCGCTTACCGGCGTGACACTGCCTTTTTTAAGCTACGGGGGCAGCTCCGTCATTGTCAGCATGCTGATGGTGGGTTTTTTGCAGTGGCTCTATATTTCCACCTTCCACGAAGAGGAACCCGCCAGCGAAGAAAACCGCCGGGAGCGGCAGGAACATCCCGCCGGGGCAGGCAAGCCCAAGGCCGGCCGCCGGAAGACGAAGCGGAATGAGGGCACGGAAGCCAAACAAGGGAAACGCGGTGATGAGAATGAATGACATGAAAAAGAAGATCCGCCGGGTGTTTTGGTTCTATTTTCTGCTGCTTTTCGCGCTGGTATTTTATTTGATGAAGTTTGTGTTGATGGACAGCGCCGGCATCATTGTCAGCTCTTACAACCCCCGCCTGAATTTAACCGACGCCAATGTAAAGCGGGGCGATATTAAGGACCGCAACGGCGTTATTTTGGCGGAAAGCGTCAAAACTAACGAAGGGTACCGTCGCAATTACCCCCTGGGCGCGGCGCTGGCCCACGTGGTGGGCTATACCGACAAGGGCAAGGCCGGGGTAGAATCCAAGTATAACTTCCTGCTGGAGTCGATCCGGTTTGAGGCGTGGCAGCGCCTGCAAAACGTATTTACCGGGGCGCCCGTAACGGCCAACAGCGCCGTGCTGACCATCGATGCGGACCTGCAAAAGCTTGTGGTAAAAGAATTGGGCCAAAAAAAAGGCGCCATCGTAGTGATGGAGCCTTCCACCGGCCAGATTCTGGCCATGGCCTCTTACCCAGGGTTTGACCCTAACACCGTATCCGACAACTGGGCGGCTCTTTCCGCCGACAGTGACACGAGCCCGCTGTACAACCGCGCCACCCAGGGGCTGTACCCGCCCGGTTCAGTGTTTAAAATTGTCACTGCCGCCGCCGCAATGGAGAATTTGGCGGATTACGACACTTTTACTTACGAGTGTACCGGTAAGGAAACCTTTGGCGAAAATATGATCCGCTGTTTTAACGGCAAAGCCCACGGCACGGTAGACCTGGCCAGAGCCATAGAAGTTTCCTGCAACACATATTTTGCCACCTTGGAAGAACGGGTGGGGCCGGAAGCACTGCAAAGCGTGGCACAGCGGCTTTATTTTAACCGGGACTATCCCTGCCCCCTGGCATATACCGGCAGCCAATTCGTGTTAAACGCGAATTCTTCCCAAAGTGAACGGATCGAGACTGCCATCGGCCAGGGCAACACACTGGTCACCCCCCTGCATATGGCCATGATCACCGCGGCGGTGGCCAACGCAGGCATTATGATGGAGCCTTATGTGCTGGACCATATGGAAACCTATAGCGGCGGCGAGCTTCAAAAGCATGTGCCCGCCATGATGGACCGGGTTTTTGCCCCGGAGGAGGCGCTAAAGCTTACGGATATGATGAAGAGCGTGGTGGAAAGCGGCACCGCGTCCCGGATGAAGATTAGCGGCGTTTCCTTGGCGGCCAAAACCGGTACGGCGGAAAACCCAGCCGGCGATGACCACGGCTGGCTTGTGGCCTTTGGCCCTACGGAAAACCCGCGGTATGCAGTATGTATCCTGTTGGAAAACTCGGGCGGCAGCGCCAGTACGCTGCCGTTGGGCAAGCATATTTTTACGTATTTGCTGAAGTAGGGCCATTGTTATCGAAGGTGTTTTTTCAATATAAGAGGTAACAAAAGACCTGGGCAATGAAGCTTTTTTCGTTGCCTGGATTTTCGCTTTGCTTCAAGCTTTTTTTCTATGAAACAGATAACCCAATATACCAAGCGCCATTTCACCGAACGACAAAAGATAGAGATTGAATGAATTTACTTTATATATATCAAAAGAATAACTAACAGGATGAGCCGTTAAATAAATTTCGAAAAGTTTAGGCAGAACATCTGAAAAAATTATTCCGATACATAAAGTTATACACCCCAAAATAAATATTACTCCTGATAAAATAAGAGAAATTTTAGCCATAACAACGCTCCATTCTAATATATTGATAAATTTTTACGCTAAAAAGGCTATGTGATTAATATATTATACCACACAGCCTTTCTGATTTGTTCTTCAATTTGAATGGATTTTACTGAGCTTATGTTTTATCTAGCGATCTGCGGATCCCCTATTTGGTTTTATTTCCCGAAAAAACTGCGCCGCTCCGGCGTGCTACATCTTTTCCGGCGCCGGGTAATCCGCGCCAAAGGTATCTACCCGTATGGTTTTTATATTCTGCGGTGTAACGGGTTTATCCATCCGGTTTGTCTCCACAACCGCCAGCTTGTTGATTACGTCCATCCCCTCGGTTACCTTGCCAAAGGCGGCGTATTCGCCATCTAAATGGGGCGCGGCTTTATGCATGATAAAAAACTGCGAGCCGGCGGAGTTAGGGCTGGCGGAACGAGCCATGGAAATGGTGCCGGGGGCATGAGACAGGGTGTTTTGGATGCCGTTGGAGGCAAACTCGCCCTTGATACTGTAGCCCGGGCCGCCCGTGCCCGTACCCTCCGGGCAACCGCCCTGGATCATGAAGTTTTCAATGATCCGGTGAAAACCTAGGCCGTCATAATAACCGCTGTTGGCCAGGTGAATGAAATTGCTTACGGTGTTGGGGGCCATGTCCGGGTACAGCTCCAGGGTAATTTTTTCACCGGATTCCAGCTCGATTGTAGCGATAGGGTTTTGACTCATACATTAACCTCCTGTGTTTTATATTTGGTATCATGGGGCGGCCTTTAGAGCCTGTTTAATATCTCCAATCCACCGTCTTTGCGGCTTGTTTTCCGCCATGCTTCGTTGCGGCGGCTCGCCATAATGCGTTCTATAAATAGCGATTTTAGTTGAAATCGGT
>WQUS01000288.1 GCA_009781965.1 Bacillota bacterium
AAAGTTATTAACCGTAAGCGATTTCTCGAAGAGTATGAGCGCACGGTTAATAACTTTACGGGCCGGCTTGATGCTGAACAGTAACGTGTGACCAGTAACAGAAACCGAAGAATATTATTATGAGATTGACAATAACTTTTGACAGGGCTTGTTTAACGCTGCTATAATGTAGCTGTGCACAATTTTGTGCACAGCTACATTATAGCAGCGGATCATGGTTACTGTTCAGCATTGAGTGGTACGCCAAACCGTTAACCATGCGCTCATACTCGCCGAGAAATCGCTTCCGGTTAACGGTTTTGCGTAATTGGGCTTTGAGGATCAACAAATACTGAACAGTAACGAATCATTGGGGGGAATCTGAACTTGGACCTGATCCGGATCGGCGACAAGGTGATCAGCAGGTGCAAGATAGACGAGGCGGTACAAGAGATTTTGCACCTGCGCGCCATGGGGCTGTCGCAAACCGAAGTGGCCGCCCGTTTGGGCGTGGACCGCACCCTGGTGTCCCGTTTGGAAAACCTGGGCGAGGTGCGTAAAGGTAAGAGCGTGGCGGTGATTGGCTTTCCTATCGCCAACCGGAAAGAGATTGCCGATTTGCTGGAACGGGAGGGCGTCGATTTTACCCTGCTGATGAGCGAGTCCGAACGCTGGGAGTTTCTGCGGCAAAAAAGCGGCATTGAGCTTTTTGACTTTACGATGGAACTGACTGCCAGAGCCCATTCCTTTGATCAAATTGTTGTCATCGGTTCGGATAAGCGGATCAAAATTATCCGGGCCGCTTTGGATAAAGAAGTGGTGGGGTTGGAGATCGGCCGCTCGCCGATCCGGGAAGATAAATATGTGGATCCCAACGAATTGCTGGCCATCATCCGGGCTGCCAAAGCCGGCAGTTAGAGACGAAGGAGGCGCACAGCGTGAACAATTTTGCTTTTATCGTCCACCCTTTGGACATCAGCTACTTCTCAAGAAAATTCGGCCTGGTGGGCAAACTGCCGCCGCGGCTGCAGGAAAGTCTTTTCAAGCTGGCGCCGCCGGTGAAAGTTTCAAAAATTACCGGCGTTTATTCCGATTACGCCGCAACCGAGGGCTGGTTTGTGGCCTGTCCCCTTACGGCCCGGCTGATGCTCAAGCTGCCCGAGGAGTATGTGCTGAAAAAAATTATCAAAGCCGGCCGGCTGGCCCAAAAACTGGGCGCTAAAATTGTGGGCCTGGGCGCCTTTACCTCTGTGGTGGGCGATGCCGGCGTGACCGTGGCTAAAAATTTGGATATCGCGGTGACTACGGGGAATAGCTATACGGTGGCCACGGCTTTGGAAGGGGCCAGGGAAGCGGCCCGGTTAATGGGCCATGACTTGAAAAAAAGCCATGCCGTGGTGGTGGGGGCGACCGGTTCCATCGGCCAGGTCTGCGCCCGGATGTTGGCCAGGGATGTGCGCGCTTTGACCCTGGTGGCCCGGGATAAAAAGAAACTTGACGAGTTGGCCCGTAAAATTATCTACGATACCGGCGTAGCGGCCGGGATTACCTCGGATATCAAACAGGCCTTGCGTAATGCGCAGATTGTCATTACGGTAACCAGCGCCGTAGACACCATTATTGAGCCCGGGGATTTGCGGCCCGGCACCGTGGTGTGCGATGTCAGCCGCCCCCGCAACGTGTCCAAACAAGTGGCTGAGCAGCGCCAGGACGTGCTGGTGATCGAAGGCGGGGTGGTGGAAGTGCCGGGGGAGGTTAATTTCAACTTCAATTTTGGTTTCCCGCCCGGGATGTCTTACGCCTGTATGGCTGAGACCATGATCCTGTCTATGGAAGGACGGTATGAGAATTTTTCTTTGGGGCGGGACCTGACCGTGCAGCAAGTGGAGGAAATTGCCGCGCTGGCTAAAAAACACAATTTTAAACTGGCTGGATTCAGGAGTTTTGAAAAGGCGGTCAGCGCCAAAGAAATTGAAGCAATCAGCGCCCGGGCCCGGGCCGAGTTGAATCTGGCCATGGTTGAATAGGAAACCGGGCTTACCTATGCTTGACAGAAATGCTCAGCCTTCATATAATGTTATGGAAAAATAACCGTGCGCAAGGCACTGCCTAACAATCTGTTTGGCAGTGCTTTTAATAATCTTTTGTTAAGGAGATAAAGTGAATGGGCAGCAATAAAGAAGTCTTTCTGACCATTGAAGGGCTGAAAAAACTGGAGGACGAACTGGAGCAGCTCAAATCGGTCAGCCGGCGGGAAGTGGCCCAGCGGATCAGGCAGGCCATTGAATTTGGCGATATCAGCGAGAACTCCGAATATGAGGACGCCAAAAACTCGCAGGCCTTTATTGAAGGCCGGATCCTGACTTTGGAGAAGATGTTGTCCAACGCCAAGATCATCGACGATGAAAATCTGGGCACCGAGGTTGTTTCCATTGGTTCCCGGGTGCTGCTGCGGGATTTGGAATTTGGCGAAGAGTTTGAATGCACCATCGTGGGCTCCGCCGAGGCCGATCCGGGCGACAGCAAAATCTCCAACGAGTCTCCGGTTGGTAAAGCCATCCTCGGCCGGCCCAAGGGCGAAACGGTGGAAGTAATGGTGCCCGCCGGCGCCTTGAAGTATCAAATTGTCGATATCATCAGGTAATTAGGCCTGTCTTCCAGGCAAGACAGCTTGCGGATCAAGTGGAGGTAACGGACAATGTCCCAGGAACAAAAAAATAATCCGGCGCCCGCCCAGGAAACCGGGGAGCTCACCGAGGATCTCAATGAATTAATGCGGATCCGGCGGGAAAAAATGGCCGGTTTCAGGGCCCAGGGTATCGAACCGTACGGCGGCAGATACGAATTTGCGCATCATGCCGCCATGCTTACAGATAATTTTGCCGCTTATGAAGACCGGGAAGTATCTTTGGCCGGCCGGGTGATGGCCAAACGGGGGCACGGCAAGGCGGCCTTTGCCAACCTCCAGGATGCCAGCGGGCTGATTCAGATTTACGCCCGTTTGAACGATGTGGGCGAAGAGACCTATGAACTGTTCAATAAGCTGGATATCGGAGATATTATCGGCGTTACCGGCAAAGTGTTTAAGACCCGCACCGGGGAAGTGACGGTGGCGGTGCAGACTTTGCGGCTGTTAAGCAAGTCCCTGCGCCCGCTGCCCGAAAAATGGCACGGTCTGCGGGACGTGGACTTGCGTTACCGGCAGCGCTACGTGGACCTGATTGTTAATCCGCAGGTCAAAGATACCTTTATCAAACGCAGCCGGATTATCAGTGTGATCCGCAGTTTTCTTGAGCAGCGGGGGTTTTTGGAGGTGGAGACGCCCATGATGCATCCCATCGCCGGTGGCGCCACTGCCCGGCCCTTTACCACCCATCACAATGCTCTGGACATGAATTTGTTTCTGCGCATTGCGCCGGAATTGTACCTGAAGCGGTTGCTGGTGGGGGGCTTTGAAAAGGTATATGAAATTAACCGCAACTTCCGCAACGAGGGGATCAGCACCAGGCACAACCCGGAATTTACCATGCTGGAATTATACCAGGCTTACGCCGATTACCAGGATATGATGGATCTCTGCGAGGATCTGGTTATCAGCGCCGCCCGGGAAGTGCTGGGCACGTTGGATTTGCCCTATGGGGAACAGCAAATCAGCTTGGCTAAACCCTGGGCCAGAATTCCGATGCT
>WQUS01000289.1 GCA_009781965.1 Bacillota bacterium
CATGTTCCGTTAGTGCTGGAACTTGCCGCGCCGGAAAATAGCGCCGGGGATCGGTTCGGAGTTGCCGGAGGCATGACCTGCTGGCGGGTGGACGCCTTAAAATGCTTCCGCGTGCAAATGAGCTGACCAGGCGCCTACCGGACAAACCGCGGCGCAGCTGCCGCAGCCGGAACACTCGCTTTCCGCCAGGGGCAAGTCGCCAAAGGTGGAAATAACCCGTTCAAAACCACGCCGGGTAAAACCTAAGATGCCGTTGCCGTCGCGCAAACAGGCTTTAATACAGTGACCGCACAGCACACATTTATTGGGGTCGAATAAGATGCCCGGAACGCTGTCGTCAACGGTTAAATCCCGTTCCAGCACCGGCAGTTTTTTAGGTTTCAGCTTTAGTTTTCTGGTTTTAGCGATCTGCTGCAAGGCGCAGTCGCCGTTGGCCGGACAGTTTTTGCAATCCAGCCGGTGATTGGACATTAAAAGCTCAAACCCTGTCGCCACCAGCGCATCCACCCGTTCGCCGCCGGTTCTCACCACCAGCCCCTCGGAGACCGGCAAAGTACAGGCGGTTACCGGCAGAGGGCGCCCGTCAACCTCCACAAAACACAGCCGGCAAGAAGCCGGTTTTTCCTGGTCATCCCGGCTGCCACACAGATGGGGAATGTAAATATCATTGTCCAAGGCAACCCAAAGCAGCATTTCCCCTGCAACGGCACTGACGGTTTTGCCGTCAATGACTAAGGTGATCCGGTCTGTCATTTATTTAGCTCCCTCTCTTTGCTCCCGCGCAGCCACTTCGCTTGGCGGAGATAATTTCGTTATCGCCGCGTACTGGGGCGGGCAAGCCACCTTACAGCTGTCGCATTTGACGCATTTTTCCTGGTCGATAACCTTAATGCGATCTTCATTGGAGAAAATAGCCTCCGCCGGGCAGCTGCCCACGCAGGCGTCACAGGAACGTTCGCATTTGTCGGGCAAAATATAGTAAGCGATCAAATCCTTGCACATCAGCGACGGACAGCGTTTTTCCTTAATGTGCGCTTCGTATTCGCCGCGAAAATGTTTAATGGTGCTGAGCACCGGGTTAGGCGCTGTTTTGCCCAGATTACAGAGGGAACCCTCCTTAACTTTGGCAGCCAGCTCCATTAACAGGTCAATATCTTCCGGTTCGCCGCGGCCTTTGGTGATCCGTTCCAATATATCCAGCATCTGCTTAGTGCCCAAACGGCAAAAGGTACACTTGCCGCAGGATTCCTTGCGGGTAAAATCCAGAAAATAGCGGGCTATTTCCACCATGCAGTCGTCCTCATCCAGCACCACCATGCCCCCCGAACCCATCATGGCCCCGGCCCCCACGAGAGAGTCAAAATCAATAGGCGTGGCGAGGGCTGATTCGGGCAGGCAGCCGCCGGAGGGGCCGCCGATCTGCACCGCTTTGAATTGCTTGCCGCCGGCAATCCCACCGCCGGCCTCAAAGATAAGCTCGTTTAAGGTGGTGCTCATGGGAACCTCTACCAGACCGGTGCTTTCAATTTTGCCGGCCAGGGCAAAGATAGCGGTGCCCGGATTGGTCCCAGTACCGATACTTCTGAACCAGTCGGCGCCGTTATTGATAATATGGGGCACGTAAGCAAAGGTCTTGACGTTGTTAATTATGGTCGGTTTACCCCACAGGCCGGCGTCAGCCGGGAAAGGCGGTTTATTGGCCGGTATCCCGGCCCGTCCTTCTATGGAGGCGATCAGGGCTGTTTCCTCGCCGCACACAAAAGCGCCGGAGCCCTGGAAAACTTCAATGGCAAAGTTAAAACCGGCGCCCAGGATATTTGCGCCCAGCAGTCCTTTTTCCTCCGCCTGGCGGATAGCCAGGCTAATGCGTTCCACCGCCAGCGGGTACTCGGCGCGGATATAAATATAACCTTTTTCCGCCCCCACCGCCAGGCCGGCGATGATCATGCCCTCCAGCAGCGCATGGGGAGTGGATTCCAGGATGGTGCGGTCCATAAAGGCGCCCGGGTCGCCTTCGTCGGCGTTACAAATTAAATATTTGGGCGACCCCTGAGCCCGGCGGCAAATTTCCCACTTCACACCGGTGGGAAACCCGGCCCCGCCCCGGCCGCGCAGTCCCGCATCCTTTACGGCCGCAATAATTGCGTCCGGCTCGGCGCCAAGTGCTTTAACCAGTGCGCTGTAGCCGCCCAGGGCAAGATAATGGTCAATGTTTTGCGGGTCGATAAAGCCGCACTGGCTTAAGACAATTTTATTTTCGTGCACCCCCCGGGGAAAATCAGAAAAAGTGGGGAAAAAGTCGTTGGGTTCCAGAGCCACCAAGGCGAATTCGAAGCCTGGATCTCCGTCCACAAGATAGTCCCGGATGATCCTGACGCCCACTTCATCGTTTACGTTGCCGTAAGCCAGGGGAGGAAAACCCTCGTTATAAATCACCATAACCGGCTCGGCGTAACAGTGGCCCATGCAGCCCACCTCAACCACATTAGCTTCCAGCTGCAAGCGGCTCAATTCGTCTTTGACCGCCTGCGTCAGTTTCAGTGCTCCCGCCGCCCGACCGCAGGTAGCGGCGCCAATAAGAATTAACGGTTTTTCAAACAACCGGTTCCGGTTCTGCTCAGCCTGCTCTTTAAGCGCGGCGTAAACCGCCGCCGGTTGATTATTTTCGGCCATTTATTCCGCACCGCCCTTTGCCTCAGCCGCATTTTTTTTATCCAGTTCATGGGCGAACAGGAGCCCGTCCACCCTGGTGGGAGTTATTTTCCCGTTCACTTCTTCGTTAATTACAACTACCGGAGCCATGGTACAGCAACCCACGCAGGCCACCCGCTCCAGGCTGAACTCCCGGTCGGCGGTGGTTTCGCCCACCTTGATCTGCAAGCGCCTTTCCCAGGCCTCCTGAATGATGTTGGCGCCACGCATATGACAGGCGGTGCCCATGCATATTTTAACCTGGTTTTTGCCCGGCGGGGTCAAACGGAACTGATTATAAAAGGTAATCACTCCGTAGACTTCCACCGCGGGAATGCGAAAATGGGCGGCTGCTTTTTGCATCGCCACCCGGGGCACATAACCCAATTTGTTTTGCACCTGCTGCAGCGCGGGGATCAAGTTGCCCCGGCTGTCCGAAAACCCGGCCAGCACGTCCCCGGTTGTGTTCGCGGCGATTCTTATTTCTTCGGCAGTTAATTCCAATCTGATCGCCCCTGTATTAGTAAATTAATTTTAACTCTTCTTAACCCTGAAAAAGATTTTCCCGCAGCCAAACGCGCAATGTTTCGTTGATATCATAAAGATTATCCCGCTGCAAATTCCCGCCCTGCTCCTCGACGGCCCGCACCAGCAGTTCCTCCGGCGGCTGCTGCTTGTCCTGCAGGGTCTGGGTTTTGCTGAGCCGGTCTTTAATCATGTACAAAGCCAGGCGCGGCTTTTGCCCGCATACGTCCACCACAAAAGCATAACCGTTACGCCTGGTGCATTTAAACTCATCCTCCAGACAAAAATCCCAAAGCACATGGTCTTTAATCCCCTGGAAAAAATCCATCTGCCGGCGCCTCCTATCAGTTGTTAAAGTCGTAAACAGTAACCGTAAATGTTTAATCCGTAAAAATTTTAGCACAGTAAATGAAAATAAGCAAAGCAGAGTTATCTTTTAATCCCCATGTGCATAGCCGCAACGCCGCCGGTATAAGCCCGCACCTGCACGTCCTCCAGCCCGGCGGCATAAAAAATTGCCGCCAGTTCCCGGCGGCCGGGAAAATTGCCGGCCGACTCCTGCAGCCAGGCATACTCCTTGTAGCTGCGGGCAAAAATTTTGCCCAGCACCGGCATGAGATAACGGAAGTAAGCGTAGTAAAACTGCCGGAACAACGGAATAGTAGGCTGGGAAGTCTCCAGGCAGACCACTTTTCCGCCCGGTTTAACCACCCGCCTCATTTCGCGCAGCACTTGCAGGTAATCCGGCACATTGCGCAGCCCGAAGCCGATGGTCGCCCAGTCGAAGGTATCCGCGCCAAAGGGCAGCGCCATAGCATTCCCCTGCAGCAATTCAACCTGGTCCAGGCGCAGCGCTTTTATTTTGCCGTCGGCCACTTTGAGCATCTTGGCGCTAAAATCCAAACCGCAGACCAGGCCGCCAGCGCCAACCGCCTCAGCCAGCGCGATAGTCCAGTCGCCCGTGCCACAGCAAACATCCAGCGCGGACTGACCGGGTTTGACGTCCATGTAACCCATAGTATCCCTGCGCCAAGCGATGTGCCGGCGGAAACTAATCACCGAATTCATAAAATCATATTTTTCAGAGATCGCTTCAAATACTTCGTGGACCAGTTTTTCCTTCCCTTGATGAGCCATTTGTTCCGCTCCGTTAGTTTAGCGTTCGTTTGACCGGCAAAACAACTGCGACAGCTTGGGCGGCAACTGCCGCCGGCCCGCTTCTTTTATGCTACATGAATGATTATGGCCTGTCAATTAGTGCAGCCGGTCATTTTCTCAAAGTAATTGATCCGTTCCATAGCGGAAGGATGGGAAAACATGAACAGCCGGATAAAAGGGCGGGGCTGCACATCCGCCAGATTGTCGGCCGCCAGTTTGGCCATCATCCCGGCGCCGCCGGCCGGGTCATGAGTTAATACAAGGGCGGCGCGATCGGCCTGCCTTTCGAAAGTCCGGGAAACCGCATTCTGCACCGGCATTAACAGCAGCGAAAAAACAGCCATAGATAGCAGAAACAACGGCACAGCAGACGGGTGTCCGGCCGGGGTTCCGTACCCGGCTAACACCAGCCGGTAAAGCAGGAAAAAAATAAGCGCGCCGCCAACACCCAAGAGCATCCCGATCATAACGTGCCGATGTTGCCAGTGGCCGATCTCATGCGCCACCACAAATTCAGCATCCCGCTGAGAAAAGTCGCGCAGCAGGTTATCATAAAATACAATCCGCTTGGTCCGCCCCACCCCTGTAAAATAGGCGTTAGCTTTAGTAGTCTGCCGGCTGGCGTTCATCACCAGCACATCCCCTATATTGATCCCGGCGTCGGCGGCCAGCTCCACTACCCGGTCCTTAAACGGCCCGGCCGGCAGGGGGGTAAATTTATAAAACAGCGGATCAATAAACAATGGCCACAGCCAGGCCTGCAAAACCAGTAACAGGCCAAAAGCAACTGTCGCCGCCAGCGGCCAGCGGAAAGTCCAGTGACGCAAAATAAAATAAAGTCCCCCGATCATTAGCCCGGTCATTAGCGCGTCAAGCACAAACTGCTTGCCGTAATCCACCGCCCAGTCTCCCAGGCTCTGAGTAGAAAGACCGAACCGGTGCTCCAGCAAAAACCCCCGATAAAATTCAATGGGTAAAATGACCAGCGCCAGCAATATCGAAAGCAAAAGCGCGAAAACTATTACCTGCAGGTAAGGATTGGCGCCGGCCCAAGGGACCCAGCCCCGGCGAAAGAGAAAAATTACCGCTCCGGCGAGCACCAGCAAGGTCAGCCCTTGGCCTGCCACAAAAGAAAGATAATTCATCCGGGCGTACGCCTGACCTTTCTCCACCTGGGAGCGAGCAAAGTAAGCAAGCGTTTCCGGCGCAATTTTAGGCGGGGTGAGACTGAAATAGACCAGCAGCGCCAAAAGCGCCAAACTGACCGCCACCCCGCCCCACAATAAAAGCAACCCTTTGTTCATTTCCACTTTACCCCACTTATCCATAATTATCGCTGCCCCGTTCATTTCACCGCTTTTCGGGCAGGGAACCAGGCGCCTAATTAACATTATATACCGTCAGGGTGACGGACAGACCCGCCGGATGGAAATTCAACGCGCCGGCGCCAATAAAAATTATAATGCGCGAATGCACGCATGATAATAAAACAAACGAAACATGATAAAACAAAATTATATCTACTGTTTTGTATACAAATTTTTATTCGTATAGCAGGAATAGCTATTGAGACAAAGAATTTTATTTTTGTATACAAAATAACAACGAGGTGAAAAATCAGCAATGAACTTTACCAGTGACGAGCGGTTTTTCAAAGGAGGGCTAAGCCGATGATCTCAGTTTCGAATAAAATGCTTGCCGAGTGGGTCAAAGAGGCTGCCGCAATGTGCCAGCCGGACAGTATTTACCTTTGCGATGGTTCACAAGAGGAATACGATCGATTAATGCAAGAAATGGTTAATACAGGTATGGCCATTCAACTCAATCAACAAAAACGGCCCGGATGTTACCTTTTCAGAAGTCATCCTTCCGATGTGGCCAGGGTTGAAGACAGAACATTTATCGCCTCTAAAAGACAAGAGGACGCGGGTCCGACAAACAACTGGATTGACCCGGTCGAACTGAAAGCCACCATGACCAAGCTTTATACCGGCTGTATGAAGGGCAGAACCATGTACGTTATCCCCTTCTCCATGGGCCCGATTGGTTCGCCGATATCCAAAATTGGCGTGGAAATCACCGACAGCCCTTACGTAGTGGTTAATATGCGGATCATGACCAGAATGGGCACAGCGGTGCTTGATGTGTTGGGTGACGGAGAGTTCGTCAAGTGCCTGCACTCAGTGGGCGCGCCCCTTGCTCCGGGGGAAAAGGATGCGCTATGGCCTTGCGCTCCCATTGAACAGAAATATATCAGCCATTTCCCCGAGGATCGGATGATCTGGTCATACGGTTCCGGGTATGGCGGTAATGCTTTGCTCGGCAAAAAATGCTTTGCGTTGCGCATTGCGTCCGTACAAGCCCGGGATGAAGGCTGGCTGGCGGAACATATGCTTATTTTGAAAATCACCGACCCCAACGGCAAATCTTCTTATATTTGCGGGGCTTTCCCCAGCGCTTGCGGTAAAACCAACCTGGCCATGCTCGTACCTACCATCCCGGGCTGGAAAGTTGAGACCATCGGTGACGACATTGCCTGGATGAAGTTCGGCGCGGACGGCAGGCTTTATGCCATTAATCCTGAAGCGGGCTTCTTTGGAGTCGCTCCCGGTACTTCCATGGAATCCAACCCCAGCGCAACGCGAACCATCGAAAGTAATACGATTTTCACTAATGTAGCCCTGACTGACGACGGAGACGTATGGTGGGAAGGCATCGGAACCGACGCTCCGGGACATTTGATCGACTGGCAGGGCAACGATTGGACGCCCGGTTCGGATAAAAACGCGGCCCATCCCAATTCACGCTTCACAGCCGCCGCCAGTCACTGCCCGGTAATCGCGCCCGAGTGGGAAGACCCGGCCGGCGTACCGATTTCGGCCATACTGGTTGGTGGACGCCGGCAAAGCGTTATCCCCTTAGTTCACGAAAGCTTTGACTGGAAACACGGCGTGTTCCTGGGCTCGGTTATGGGCTCCGAGATTACCGCCGCCGCCATTTCGGATAAAATCGGCCAGGTCAGACGCGATCCCTTCGCCATGCTGCCTTTTACCGGCTACCATATGTGCGATTATCTGCAGCATTGGCTGAACATCGGCGCTAATGCGGACGAAGCAAAACTGCCCCGGATATATTACGTCAACTGGTTCCGTAAAGACGCTCAAGGCAAGTGGCTGTGGCCAGGGTTCGGCGAAAACAGCCGGGTGCTCAAATGGGTTGTCGAACGGATTTCCGGCACGGGCAATGCCGTAAAAACACCAATAGGCAATATGCCCGGACCAAATGATATTGACACCACCGGGCTGAATGTAAGCAAAGAAGATATGGCGGAACTTCTGGCCGTCGATAAAGAAGCCTGGCTGGCTGAAATTGAATCCATCAAAAAGGATTATGCCAAGTTTGGCCAAAAACTGCCCCAGGAACTTAACAGACAGCTTGAAAGCCTGGAAAAGAGATTTTCCGAGTAACCCAACAATTTAAAGATTTGTTGGCTTGCACTGTGTTTAAGCAAGATTACTGTATTTAAGTAACGCCAAGTAATAAATGTGTTACTGTTCAGCACCATCCGGCCCGCAAAACTATTAACCGTGCGCTCATGCTCTCCGAGAAATCGCTTACGGTTAATAGTTTTGCGGGCCTGGGTTATGAGTACCAACAAACACAGGGTCTGACCAGTAACATAAATATGCCTGAGTGATTGAACGGAAGCATGGAAAAGCAAGTTAAAGCGCGCGCTTTTAGGAAACTAAAAGCACGCGCTTTTTTATTGCTCTTAAACAACTCAGCCGACAAACATTTGTACAAACATTTTACCGTAAGGACCCCCGTCAATCACACCGATACCAATCCTGGAGTAGTTGGGGTTTAATATATTGGCCCGGTGCCCGGCAGAATTCATCAGGCCCGTTTGCGCTCCTTCCACGCTGGGAGCGCCGGCCAGGTTTTCTCCCGCGTAACTATAAGATATGCCGGCTGCTTTCATCATATCGAAAGCTGAGCCGTAGGTGGGAGAAGTATGCGAGAAGTACTTTTTGTCAATCATATCCTGGGCCTTTAGACGAGCCAAATTAACCAAAGACAAATCAGCCTCCAATGGTTTTAAACCAGCGCTGACTCTGGCTGTATTCACCAGGTCAAGCATTTCCTGCTCGTCGGCGTTAAGCCCCTGCACCGGCTGCTGCAGATCAGGCTTAGGATCCGGTTGGGGATCCGGTTGCGGATCCGGCTGGGGATCCGGTTGCGGATCTGGCTGAGGATCCGGCTGCGGATCTGGCTGGGGATCCGGTTGCGGATCTGGCTGAGGATCCGGTTGCGGATCTGGCTGGGGATCCGGCTGCGGATCTGGCTGAGGATCCGGCTGCGGATCTGGCTGGGGATCCGGCTGCGGATCTGGCTGAGGATCCGGCTGCGGATCCGGCTGCGGATCTGGCTGGGGATCCGGCTGGGGATCCGGCTGCGGATCTGGCTGCGGATCTGGCTGCGGATCTGGCTGGGGATCCGGCTGAGGATCCGGTTGCGGATCCGGTTTTAATTGTGGTTTTCCATGGGGCTTATGCGACGGCTTTGCATGTGGTTTGGCATTAGGTTTCGCATGCCATTGAGGCACCGGAACCGGCTGTGGTTTTAATTGCGGATGCGATTGCGTTTGCAGCTGAACCTGCTTACAACCGCCGCCGGATGTAATGAGCAACAGTTTTCCACCGCTGCAAGCGGAATCGGAGCATATATTAATATTACCGCAAACAGTTCCCGTGCTAGCACAGCCGGAACTTTGTTTCGGCAAGATATTCGGGCAGTAAGTGGCGCCTTTTAACAGCTGACCGGCTGAAGTTGCGCAATTGACCTGGGACCAACTTTTTCCGCTAATGGAGTTGTCTGTTAAACCGGACAAACACCCGCCTGTGTCATTATGAGCCTGGCTATCCATCGTTAACAAGACGTGGTTTTCCGTGCCCGCAGTAGCGGCCAAGGCTGGAGACAACAATATTGTTGCCAGCGACAGTGATAAAACAACAATGGTCAGAACGGTAGCAATTGACCTGTTGATGAAATTTCTATGCATGATATTGCTCCTTCCTTTTACTGTCTCTGAAGTTAATTAAAAGGTCCGGTAAAGCTATTTTTCTATTTGCAGCCGGATACTGCTTCATAGGCCCCCTTCCTTGTCAAATACCTGGAAGATAATCCAGGTCCTTTAAAATTATTCGTATCCTAACATGTTTTTCAGTGGGTGGTTTACGATTTTTTTCTGCACCTACATTTATTACCATGTCATATAATATAAACCATGTAATTGAAATACAAATATGTTTTTAATAGTGTTATAATGTAGCTGGAGTGATTAAAATGTCGCAAAAACCGAGCCTAAGACAAGCTATATCCGCAGCCCAAAAAGGGGATTCAGCGGCCCGTGACGAATTAATTAAATCTCACTTGGATTTTATTGCCTTGAT
>WQUS01000290.1 GCA_009781965.1 Bacillota bacterium
AACCGTAAGCGATTTCTCGAAGAGTATGAGCGCACGGTTAACTCGATATTCGATGTTCGAGGTTCGAGGTTCGAAATTATGCTGTGCTTGCTCATACGCATAGCCCAGGCACGCAAAACTATTAACCGTAAGCGATTTCTCGAAAGAGCATGAGCGCACGGTTAATAGTTTTGCGTGCCGGATGGTGCTGAACAGTAATGTGTGAACAGTAACACCCCGGAGCGGTATACATTACAAACAGCCATTCCGGGCCCGTTAAAAAATTACCGCGCCGGCTTAAAACGCTTGATCCGCAAGGCATTGGACACCACCGACACGGAACTGAAAGCCATGGCGGCGCCGGCCACCACCGGACTTAAAAAACCCAGGGCGGCAATGGGGATGCCCAGAACATTGTAAATCAAAGCCCAAAACAGGTTCTGCCTGATGTTCCGGATCGTGGCCCGGCTCAGGGCGATGCTGTCCGCCACGCTAAGCAGGTCGCCGCGCACCAAAACAATATCGGCGGCCTCAATGGCGACGTCCGTTCCGCTGCCAATGGCAAACCCCACATCAGCTTCCGCCAGCGCGGGAGCATCATTAATGCCGTCGCCCACCATACCCACTATTTTTCCCGCCGCCCGCAATGCCGCTACTTTTTTGGCCTTATCTTCCGGGAGTACCTGGGCCAGCACATGGTCGGCGTCAATGTTGACCACCCGGGCGATACTGCCGGCCGTCAGCCGGTTATCGCCGGTAAGCATCCAAACCTCCAGACCCATGCGGCGCAGCAGCGCCACCGCCTCCACGGAGGTGTCCTTAATACTGTCAGCCACCGCTAAAATAGCGGCCGGCAAACGGTCCAAAGCCATCAGCAGCACTGTTTTGCCCTCATTCTCCAGACCGACAATAGCAGCGGCAAAAGTTTCGGGCAGCCGGACACCTTGCTCCGCCATCAGCCGTTCCGTGCCCAAAAGAACCTGTCTCCCGTCCACCAGGGCTTCAACCCCCCGGCCCGGAATGGCGGTGAAGTCGGATAAAGACCAGGCCTCCGGCAGTCCGGCCTCCAACAGCCTGGCGGCCGCTTTTTTAACCACCGCCTGGGCAACCGGGTGCTCGGAACTTTTTTCCGCCGCCCCGGCCAGTTGCAGCAGCTCATCATCCCGGCCGGCCATCTCCGGGGCCGGGATCAGATCGGTAAGCACCGGTTCGCCGTAAGTGATGGTGCCTGTTTTATCCAACACCAGGGTATTGACCCGGTGGGCCCGTTCCAGATGCTCCCCGCCTTTAATCAGAATCCCGTATTCGGCGCCCTTGCCTGTGCCCACCATAATGGAAGTGGGCGTGGCCAGACCCAAAGCACAGGGACAGGCAATCACTAAAACGGCCGTGAGGTTTAAAATCGCTCTGGTCACGTTGCCTGGGTCGCCAAAGAAATACCAGCCCAGGAAAGTAAGCAAAGCAATGCCAATCACCACCGGCACAAAGTAGCCGGCAATCACATCCGCCAACCGCTGAATCGGCGCTTTGGAGCCCTGGGCTTCCTCTACAAAGCGGATAATCTGCGCCAGAGCGGTGTCCCGGCCCACCCGCAAAGCTTCGAAACGGAAGGCGCCTATTTTGTTTAAAGTGGCGCCGGTTACGTAATCGCCTTCTTTTTTATCCACCGGCAAGCTTTCTCCGGTGAGCATGGACTCGTCCACGGTGGAGCGTCCTTCCCGGATTACCCCGTCCACCGGAATCTTTTCCCCGGGGCGGACCAGCACCAGATCGCCCACCCGCACCTCTTCCACCGCCAGCTCAACCTCGCGGCCGTCCCGGATCACCAGGGCGTTTTTCGCCTGCAGGCCGGCCAGTTCTTTTAAAGCCTCCGAGGTTTTACCTTTGGCCCTGGCTTCCAGCATCTTACCCAGCAGGATCAGCGTCAGCAGCACAGCGCTGCTCTCAAAATAAACCTGATGCAATCCCAGCCCGGACCCCCAGAAAGTGACCACCGTACTGTAAATGTACGCGGTGCTGGTCCCCATGGCCACCAGCACCGACATGTTGGGGCTGCGGTTCTTTAAGGCGATGAAGGCGTCGCGGAAAAAGTGGTATCCGGCGACCAGCTGCACCGGGGTAGCCAGGCAAAACTGAAACCAGGCGTGATGCAGGAAATGGGGAAAGAACCGCGCCAGGGGCGCAAACATTCCCAACATCCCGGCAAACAACGGCGCCGAGAAAACAGCCGCAAAAATGAACAAAAAGAGTTGCCTTTTGAATTCCCTGTCCCGCTCGTCATCGCTGCGGCCGCTATGCCGCTCATCAATGACGCGCGCTTCATAACCCAGCTTGGTCACCGCGCTAACCACAGCGGCCGCGTCCACTTGGGCGGGATCGTAAGCCACGGCGGCCTTTTCGGTGGCCAGATTGACCACCGCGCTGGCCACGCCGGGCAGCGCCCGCAGCCCTTTTTCAATCCTGGCGGCACAGACCGCGCAGCTCATGCCGCCAATATCCAGGTCCAGCTTTTCCTGCGGGCCGTCGAAACCGGATAAATCGGATAGTTGCCCTTTCTCCACCATGTCAGCCATGAGGCGCCCTACCTCTCAATTCTTTACTTCATAGCCGGCATTGGTCACCGCCACAATAAGTTGTTCCCGGTCTGCGTCGCCTTCCACCGTCAATTCCTGCTGTTCCAGGTTTACCTGGGCTTCCTTAACGCCCGCCACGGCCAGCGCCGCTTTTTCCACCGCCATTTTGCAGTGGTTGCAACTCATGCCCGCCACTTTTAACACCGTTTTACTCATCAGCTTATCCCTCCGTTAACTTTTATTCAGGGGCCTGACCCTCATTCATTTGCCAGGCCAAAAGACCGCTGCAAATTAACCAGATTTTCCCGCATTACCGTCAGATAATCGGCGCCGCCGGCAATTTCCCCGGCGGTCAAACCGTCCAGCGGGTTTAACACCAGCGTACCGGCGCCTGTTTCAGCGGCAATAACTTCCGATACCTTGGGACTGACCAGGCTTTCAAAGAAAATATAGCGGATTTTTTCCTCCCGCACCAATTGCACCACCTCGGCCATCCGGGCCGGCGTCGGTTCCGCCTCGGGAGAAAGCCCGCGCAGCGGCAGCTGAATCAAGCCGTACCGCTTGGCCAAATAGCCGAACGCGGCATGAGAAGTGACAAAGCTCTTCCCTTTAGCTCCGCCCAGCTGTGCCTGATATTCTTTGTGCAGGGCCATTAATTGCCCCCGGTAGGCCGCGGCGTTCCGTTCATAATAGCTTTGGTTGGCCGGATCCGCCTTAACCAACGCAGCGGTAATATTCTCCACCATCACAGCCGCGTTTAAAGGATCCAGCCAAATGTGCGGATCCACATTGGCAGTATTCATCAACGCCGCTTCTCCCGTTTCAGAGCCGGCTGTCCGATGGTAGTATTGACCGGAGCCGGTGAGCAACTCCACATTTTTACCGGCGTCAACCGCCAGCAGCCTGGTTTGATCAATATTTTCCAAAGCCTTGGCCACCCATTGTTCCATGCCGGCGCCGCAGTAAACAAAAACGTCCGCCCTTTGTAAAACAATGATGTCCTTGGGCGACGGTTCCCAATCATGTGGTTCGGCGCCCGGCGGTACCAGGCAGGAGACTTCCGCTTTATCGCCGCCGATGTGCTTAGCAAAATCATACACCGGATAT
>WQUS01000291.1 GCA_009781965.1 Bacillota bacterium
GCAAATATTATTTGCCTAATTTGACCGCAAAATATAAAAAAAAGCCCTGTTTTTAAGGACTTTAGCGGACAACCATTTTTTTGAAGTGTCAAAGACCCGACCAGTAACGCTTCCAGGGCGCCCTTGACGGGCGCCTATACTTTTGCTTTTCATGTTCCCCCGGCAAATGCTATAATATAATGTATGTCTTTTAATTGTCTAAACAAGAGGGAGAGAAACTTGCCGGTGGAGAGAAACCAGGAGCGCATCAGAAATTTTTGCATTATCGCCCATATCGACCATGGCAAATCCACCTTGGCGGACAGGCTGCTGGAGATTACCGGAGTACTGTCTCAGAGGCAGATGACCGAACAGGTGCTGGATAAAATGGATCTGGAGCGGGAACGGGGGATCACCATTAAGCTGCAGGCCGTGCGCCTGAACTACCGGTCCCGGGACGGCCGGGACTACGTGCTGAACCTGATCGATACCCCGGGCCATGTGGATTTTTCCTATGAAGTATCCCGCAGCCTGGCGGCCTGTGAAGGGGCGCTGCTGGTGGTGGACGCGGCCCAGGGGATTGAGGCCCAGACCCTGGCCAATGTCTATATGGCTATTGATCACAACCTGGAAGTAATTCCGGTGATTAATAAAATTGATTTGCCGGCCGCCGAACCGGAGCGGGTGCGGCAGGAAATTGAGGATGTCATCGGCCTTGACGCTTCCGACGCCATATTGGCCTCGGCTAAAACAGGCGCCGGGGTGGAGGAAATCCTGGAACGGATTGTGCGGCAGGTCGCGCCGCCCGATGGGGACGAGTCCGTTCCGCTGCAGGCGCTGATTTTTGATTCCCATTACGACTCGTATAAGGGCGTGATTGCCTATATCCGGGTGGTGCACGGCTCCATTGCCAAGGGCATGCAGATTAGAATGATGGCCACCGGCAAAGAGTTCGAGGTGAACGAGGTCGGGGTGTTTAAAGCCGGCCCGGAGGTGGTGGACGTTCTCAAAGCCGGCGAAGTGGGATTTTTGGCGGCCAGCATGAAAAATGTGAAGGATACCCGGGTGGGAGACACCATTACCGATGCCGACCGGCCGGCCGCTGCTCCGCTGCCCGGTTACCGCCAGGTTAAGCCCATGGTTTATTGCGGTTTGTACCCGGTGGAATCGGCGGAATATGAGGATTTGCGGGATGCCTTGGACAAACTGAAACTTAACGACGCCTCTCTGATCTATGAACCTGAAACATCCGAAGCCCTTGGTTTTGGCTTCCGCTGCGGTTTCCTGGGGCTTTTGCATATGGAGATTGTGCAGGAAAGGCTGGAGCGGGAGTATGGGTTAAATCTGATTACCACTGCTCCCAGCGTGGTTTATAAGGTGAATACCGTCAACGGTGAAGTGCTGGAAATAGATAACCCCAGTAAGATGCCGGTCAGCGGGATGATCGAAACGGTGGAGGAACCGATTGTGGCGGCCACCGTGATGGTGCCCCAGGATTTTGTGGGCGCGGTGATGGAATTATGCCAGGAGCGCCGGGGTACCTATAAAGACATGGTTTACATGGGCACCAGCCGGGTGATGCTTAAGTATGATTTACCGCTGAACGAGATTATTTACGATTTTTTTGACCAGCTGAAATCCCGCACCCGCGGTTACGCTTCGCTTGATTATGAAGTGGCTGGCTACCGGGCAGCTGATCTGGTCAAGATGGATATCATGGTCAACGGCGAACTGCTGGACGCTTTGAGCGTTATTGTGCACCAGGATAACGCCTATTACCGGGGCCGGGCTTTAGTGGAAAAACTGCGGGGGCTGATTCCCCGCCAGATGTTCGAGATCCCGATTCAGGCCGCCATCGGCAACCGGATTATCGCCCGGGAAACCATCCGGGCCCGCCGCAAGGACGTGCTGTCCAAGTGCTACGGCGGCGATATTACCCGTAAGCGCAAACTGCTGGAAAAGCAAAAGGAAGGCAAGAAGCGCATGAAGCAGGTAGGTAACGTGGAGATTCCCCAGGAAGCCTTCATGGCGGTACTGAACATTCGCGAAGAGTAAAACTCGAAGTTCGAAGTTCGAGGTTCGAGGTTCGAAAAGGTGCTGAACAGGTGCGAAGAGTAAGGTTCGAACTTCGAAAAGGTTTTGAACAGGAGCGAAGGGCTAGGTTCGAAGTTCGAGGTTCGAAGTTCGAAAAGGTGCTGCACATTAGTAAAGAGTAAGAGGACGATAGGGAGAGGTGTGGCTATGAGCTGTTACTTGCGCCACCTGGGCGGGGTTATGGAAAAGGCCGGGGTCACGCCGGCCACTAAGGAAGAAAGACGCCGGGTGGACCGGGCGGTGCGGGAAATAGTGGGTATTGCGGACGCCAAGTGTCCCGAAGTTTGGCGGGAGGTCAAGAAACAGCTGCAAGAGCCTGCGGGCGAGGAAAAACTGGTCACAGGCCTGCGCGAAAAGATCGGCGTCCCCGGCAATGGCTGAAGAAGCGCTGCTTACTAATCTTGAACGGCCCTCTCTGGAACGGCCCTCTTCATTATATATCCACGTTCCCTTTTGCCGCCGCAAATGCCTCTACTGTGATTTTGTATCCTACCCCTACGGCGCTGCCGGCGAATTGGGCTACCTGGCTGCTTTGGAACAGGAGATGGCCTTGTGGGCAGGAAAGGCGGCCGAGGAGCGGTGGACATTGTCCACCGTTTTTATCGGCGGCGGCACCCCCACCTGCTTATCCGCGGACGGCTTGGGGGAGATCATCACCAAGGCGGGGAAGTATTTTAACCTGTCTCCCGACGTTGAGTTCACGGTGGAGGCTAACCCAGGCACGGTGGAGCGGGCCGGTCTGGCCATGCTGCGCCAGCTTGGCGTCAACCGGCTCAGTTTGGGCGCCCAGGCTTGTGACGCCACAACCCTGCGTACCCTGGGGCGCATCCATTCGCACCGGCAGACGGTGGAGGCGGTGGAGCAGGCCCGGGGCGCCGGCTTCGCTAATCTTAACCTGGATTTGATCTGCGGCGTGCCGGGCCAAACCCTGGAGCAATGGCTAAGCTGCTTGGCCCAAATTATTTCTTTACAGCCCGAACATATCTCTGCTTACGGTTTGCAGCTGGAACCGGGCGTCCCCCTTTACGCCATGATTGAAGCCGGTATTTTGCGGCCCTGCGACGAGGAGCTGCAGGCGGATATGTATTACGGGGCGATTGATGCCTTGCAGGCTGCCGGCTACCGTCATTATGAAATCTCCAATTTTGCCCGGCCCGGCCGGGAATGCAGACATAACCTGGTTTATTGGCATAACGGCGCCTATCTGGGTTTGGGTCCGGCGGCCCACTCCCGGCTGGGTATGGAGCGCCTGGCCAACGAAGCGTCGCTGGAGGATTATCAGGCTTCGTTGGCCGCCGGCCGTTTGCCGACAGCCTGGAGTGAAACGCTAAGGATCAGGGATGACATGTTTGAAACGGTATTTCTGGGTTTGCGCATGATGGCCGGGCTGGATCTGGCCGGTTTTCAGGCGCGGTTTGGCGTTGCGCTGGATCAGGTATATCCCGGCGTGGCGGCGCGGTTAACGGAGAATAAACTTTTGACCAGCCAGGCAAATTTTTTGCGCCTGACCCGCCGCGGCTTGGCGGTGGCCAATATGGTCATGAGCGAGTTTGCAACCGTTACAAATTCTTGACAAACGGATCTAACGGTGCTATGTTTTTAGTAGGTGTTAGCACTCAATATAATAGAGTGCTAACAAAGGGGGTGGCCTTTTTGGATACCAGGAAGAAGAATGTCTTATTGGCCATTGTCCAGGATTACATTGCCACTGCCGAGCCGGTGGGTTCGCGCACCATTGCCAGGAAATATAAGCTGGGCGTCAGTCCCGCCACTATTCGCAACGAGATGGCCGATCTGGAGGAGATGGGTTTTATTGAGCAGCCCCATACTTCCGCCGGCCGGATCCCGTCGGACAGCGGTTACCGCTATTACGTGGATTATCTGATGAAGCGGGAAGAGCTGACGGAGGATGAAGAAAAACTGGTTTTAGGCAGCTACCTCACTAAGATGCAGGATGTGGGCGAGGTGCTGAGGAGCACCGGCAACTTACTCTCGCAAATCACCAATTACACGGCGGTGGTAGTGACCACTCATTACGGCAAAGGCCGATTCAAACATATTCAAATTATTCATATGGGACCGGGCCAGGCTATGGTGGTTTTAGTCAGTGACTCAGGCGCCGTTCAGCACCGGATCATTGACATTCCCGACAGTATCGGCGTCGAGGATCTGGATACAATTTCCAAAGTTTTAAATCATAAATTACAGGGCAAATCTATTAAAAACATCCGCATGACACTGATTAAAGAAATTTATCTGGAATTGGCCAGGCAGAAACAAGTGCTGAATATGGCCATGGACTTAATCCGGGAAACGCTGACGGTGGATACGGGGGAAAAAGTATACCTGGGCGGTGTATTTAATATTTTGAACCAGCCCGAATTTCATAATGTGGAAAAAGTCAAAACCCTGTTGAGTTTGCTGGAGCAGGAGAAGGAATTATCGGATATTATGGAAAGCGTTTTTGCTTCCCACGGGGTGACTGTGCGCATTGGCGAAGAGTTGGAAAACGAACGCGTCAAGGACTGCAGCATGGTGATGGCCAGTTACGATATGGACGGGAAGCCGGTAGGCGGCATCGGACTGTTGGGGCCCACCAGAATGGATTACGCCAAGGCCTATGCGGTGGTGGATTATATCACCAGCAATCTGTCGTTGGTAATGGAACGGTTATTACGTGGCCGGGGCAAGTAATTTTTAGTGTTTAATTGCGGAACGGGGGTGACTACCATTGTTTAGGGAGTATGAAGAAGACAAGCGGCCAGGGGAACAGTACCGGGATGAACCGGGGGAAGCGGACGCCGGCGCCAAGGGCGGGCCGGCTGATGGCGCTCAGGCCGCGGCTGAGGCTGTGGAAGGGGAATTAGTGAACGAAGAGGCCGGCGCCCAGCCTACGGTTGAGCAGCTGCAAAAGGAACTGCAGGAGCAAAAGGCAGCGGTGGATGATTACCACAACCGGCTGCTGCGTCTCCAGGCTGATTTTGACAACTACCGCCGCCGGACGGCTAAAGAAAAGGAAGAATTTGCCAGATATGCGTCGGCAGTCCTTTGTGAATCCCTCTTGCCGGTGCTGGATAATTTCCAATTGGCCCTGAATACCAAGGGTCAGGATGCGGCGGCTGTGGTGCAAGGGGTGGAAATGATTTACCGGCAGCTGCTGGAAACGCTGCAAAGGGAAGGGCTTACCCCGATGGAGGTCTTGGGCGAGCAGTTTGACCCAACCAAGCATGAGGCGGTGATGCAGGAAAGCAGCGGCCAATATCCGGATAACACGGTCATTGAGGAGCTCCGGCGCGGCTACCACCTCAAGGATAAACTGTTGCGCCCGGCTATGGTCAAGGTGGCCAAAAAGGAATAATATTGTAGATTTTAGATTATAGATTGAATGGAGGCGAGGGATAAAAATGCCCAAAGTGCTGGGAATTGACCTGGGGACCACTAACTCCTGCATGGCTGTCATGGAAGGCGGCGAAGCGGTGGTGATCCCAAATGCCGAAGGCGGCCGCACCACCCCTTCAGTGATAGGATTTTCCAAGACCGGCGAACGTTTAGTGGGCCAGGTGGCCAAGAACCAGGCCGTCAGTAATTTTGACCACACGGTTACTTCGATTAAAAGGTATATGGGGTACGACCATAAAGTAAACATAGATGGAAAAGACTATTTGCCGCCGGAAATTTCGGCGATGATTCTGCAAAAGCTAAAAACGGACGCCGAAGCTTACCTGGGCGAAAAGGTGACCCAGGCTGTCATCACGGTGCCGGCTTACTTTACCGACGCCCAACGGCAGGCTACCAAGGACGCCGGCAAAATCGCCGGTTTGGAAGTGTTGCGCATTATCAACGAGCCTACGGCGGCGGCCTTGGCTTACGGTTTGGATAAAGGCGAAGATCAGACCATCCTGGTGTTTGATTTGGGCGGTGGCACTTTTGACGTTTCCATCCTGGAATTGGGTGAAGG
This sequence comes from Bacillota bacterium, assembly GCA_009781965.1. Classification (GTDB taxonomy): domain Bacteria; phylum Bacillota; class Desulfotomaculia; order Desulfotomaculales; family Desulfallaceae; genus BRH-c8a. The sequence goes on from WQUS01000291.1 coordinate 6,032, forward strand.
GGTCTTCGAGGTCAAAGCCACCAGCGGCAATAACCGGCTGGGGGGCGATGATTTCGACCAGCGGGTGATCGACTATCTGTTGAGCGAGTTTAAAAAGAGCTACGGCGTTGATTTGAAAAATGACCGGATGGCCGTGCAGCGTTTGAAAGACGCGGCGGAAAAGGCCAAGGTGGAATTGAGCGGCGTGGTTACCGCCAACATCAACCTGCCCTTTATTACCGCCGACGCCAACGGTCCCAAACACCTGGACATCAATCTTACCCGAGCTAAATTTGACGAGCTGACCGCCGACCTGGTGGAAAAAACCATGGGCCCCACCAGACAGGCTATGGCCGATTCCGGTCTGGAGCCAAAGAACATCGATAAGATTCTGCTGGTTGGCGGCTCGACCAGGATTCCGGCGGTACAGGACGCCATTAAAAAATATCTGCAAAAAGACCCGCACAAGGGGATTAACCCTGACGAATGTGTGGCCGTCGGGGCGGCTATCCAGGCCGGCGTGTTGGCCGGCGAAGTGAAGGATGTACTGCTTCTGGACGTGACCCCGCTTTCCTTGGGGATTGAGACTTTGGGCGGCGTAATGACCAGGCTGATTGAACGGAACACGACGATTCCCACCTCCAAGAGCCAGGTCTTTTCCACTGCCGCCGACGGCCAGACCACGGTGGAGATTCATGTGATGCAAGGCGAGCGTTCCATGGCGGCAGACAATAAAACCCTGGGCCGTTTTCAATTGACCGGTATTCCGCCGGCGCCCCGGGGGGTGCCGCAAATCGAGGTTTCCTTTGATATCGACGTCAACGGCATCGTCAATGTTTCAGCCCAAGACAAGGGCACCGGCAAGAGCCAGAGCATTACTATTTCCGGCGGTTCGGGTTTAAGCGATCAGGATATTGACAAGATGGTTAAGGAAGCGGAGAAAAACGCCGAAGCGGATCAAAAACGCAAGGAACTGGTGGAAATCCGCAACCAGGCGGACAGTATGATCTATCAGGCCGAGAAAACCATCAAAGACTTGGGCGACAAAGCGGACCAGGCCAAGGTAGAGGAAGTAAATAAAGGGCTGGAACAGCTGAAAGAGGCTCTCCAAGGCGAGGATATTGAAAAGATTAAGGCTGCTGTCGAGGCAGCGAATAAACCCCTGTATGAATTGACCAGCGCTTTGTACCAGCAGCAACAGCAGGCCGGTCAGGACCAGGCTGCTCCCGGCGACGGTCAGGGGCCGGGCGGCGCGGCGGGCGGAGAGAGGGAAAATGTTGTGGACGCCGAGTTTGAGGTGGACGGGGAACAAAAGGACGAATCCAAAAAGGACTAATAACTTGAAAAACTTTTGTCACAGGATTTTAGACAGATGCGTAGAATACAAGGGATGGTTACCGACGTTTTCCCAACAGCAAGGTGGTGTTGTGCTTGTCCAAACGGGATTACTATGAGGTGCTGGGGGTTGCCCGGGGCGCCGGCAATGATGAAATAAAAAAAGCTTACCGCAAACTGGCCCGTAAATATCATCCCGACGCCAATCAAGACGATCAGGACGCGGCGGAAAAGTTTAAAGAGGTATCCGAGGCTTACAGTGTGCTGAGCGACGCCGAAAAAAGGGAATCTTACGACCGGTTCGGCCACGCGGCCACCGACGGTAATTTTAACGGCTTTGGCGGCGCTGATTTTGGCGGCGGGATTAACGATATCTTCGATATGTTCTTTGGCGCCGGCGGCGGCAGGCAGCGGCACGGTCCGGAGCGGGGCGCGGACCTGCGGGTGGACGTGGAGCTGACCTTCGAAGAGGCTGCTTTTGGTCTGGAAAAGGATATCAAGGTGCCCCGTTCCGAAGAGTGCGGTACTTGCGGGGGCAGCGGCGCGGCGCCCGGCACCGCCAAGAAAAACTGCGAGCAGTGCGGGGGCAGCGGTCAAATGCAGTTTGCCCAAAACACACCTTTCGGCCGGATCGTGCAGTCCCGGACTTGCGACCGTTGCCGCGGCGCCGGGACAATCATTGAAAAGCCTTGTCCCACTTGCCGGGGCGTAGGCCGGGTCAAACGGACCAGAAATATTAAAGTTAAAATTCCCGCCGGGGTGGACAATGGCGCCAGGCTGCGTCTGGCGACCGAAGGCGAACCGGGGCTCCGGAACGGTCCCAAAGGCGATTTGTTTGTGTTCATCCATGTGCAGCCTCACAAGCTGTTTAAGCGGGATGGCAACAATGTGGTGTTTAACGCGGAAATAAATATTACCCAGGCGGCTATCGGAGCCGAAATTACGGGGCCTTCCATTGATGGCGACGCTAAACTGCACATTCCGGAAGGCACCCAATCGGGTACGGTGCTGCGCATGCGCGGCAAGGGTATTCCCGATGTCCGGGGCTACGGCCGGGGCGATCAGTATGTGCAGGTCAAGGTACTTACGCCCACGCGGTTAACGGATAAACAAAAGGAACTGCTGCTGGAGTTTGCCAATATAGAGAGCCAAAAAACCCATGGCGAGGAGAAGGGCTTTTTCAAAAAAGTGCGGGACGCCTTTATGGGTTGAGCGGAGGTAGACGCTTGGATAAATGGCTGGAGATAACGGTGTTCACGTCACAAGAGCAGTTGGACAACGTGGCGGCTATGTTTAATGAGTTCGGTTCGGGCGGGGTTGTCATTGAAGACCCTGCTTTTATTTTAGAACAAGCCGCCCTGGGCGACCAGGAGACTATTGCCCCTGCTTTGGCGCCAACGGTTGCGGAACCGGCGGTAAAGGCCTATTTCCCCTGTGACGACGTCCTGGAGGCCAGACTGGAGGCCATTACCCGCCGGCTGGACGAGCTGTCTTTGCGCCGGCAAATGGCGGCAGTCAGCGAGGCCAACTGGGCCACCGCCTGGCAGGCCTATTATAAGCCGGTACGGGTGGGCCGGCGCCTGGTGGTAAAGCCCTCCTGGGAGGAATATCAGGCCGCGCCTGAGGAACTGGTGATCGAAATGGATCCCGGCATGGCCTTTGGCTGCGGGACCCATGCCACTACCGCTATGTGCATGGCCTTGCTGGAAGAATACCTGCAAGGCGGCGAGACGGTTTGCGATGTGGGCGCCGGTTCGGGGATTCTGGCGGTAACGGCGGCGCTCTTAGGCTCTGCACGGGTGACGGCTGTGGATATAGATCGGGTGGCGGTGCGGGTGGCCGAAGAAAATGTCTTGCGCAACGGCGTGTCCGGCATAGTCACGGTGCTGGCCGGGGATCTGTTGGATCGCCTAGCCGGTGTCAAGGCCGATGTGCTGGTGGCCAACATTATTGCCGACGCGATCATCAGTTTGGCGCCGGATGTCTCCGCGGTGCTGCGGCCGGGCGGCCTGTTCATTGCTTCCGGCATTATCAGGGACCGGGCCGGGGAGGTCCGTTTGGCTCTGCGGACCGCCGGCCTGGTTCCGGTGACCGAGAAAACCGATCAAGAATGGGTAGCCCTGGTTTTTCGTGCCGGGTGCGGAGTTGTTGCCAAGTAAAACAATGCACGGGAGCGGATTAGCGAGAGCGTTTAAAGTGGAGGTTAATTGTTTTACCTGCTAAGGGAAGGTTGAGTTACTGTTCACTGTTTGTTGATCCTCAAAGTGAATACGGCACGCAAAACCGTTAACCGGAAGCGATTTCTCGCAAAGAGCATGAGCGCACGGTTAACGGTTTTGCGTACCGCTCGATGCTGACCAGTAACCATAAGGTTACTGGTCAGACCCTGTGTTTGTTAGTACCCGTAGCCCAGGCCCGTAAAGTTATTAACCGTAAGCGATTTCTCGAAGAGTATGAGCGCACGGTTA
>WQUS01000292.1 GCA_009781965.1 Bacillota bacterium
CAGCGAGTACACGTCACTGCTCAACAAAAAAGCAGATTGTCATAAGCAAATTGCCGTCTTGAAAGAGGGATATATCTCCACCAAAACTATTGCCGGGAAAAAATACGCCTATCTCCAGTATAGAGTGGATGGTAAGTTGTTCAGCGAATACATCAAGAACGAGAACCTGCCCGGGGTCCGCGCCGAACTTGATCAACGCGCGGCAACACTCAGCCGGATTCATGAAATAGACGGGAGACTTGATAAGATAGAGGCTGCCGCAGGAATCCTTGCCAAGGATCTGCGTCGCAAAATGATTATCCATCGCCGCTGTGCCGCAATGGAAACAATGTCATTCGGGGAAAGAGAAAAATCACTGGCCTTTTCCAGCGCCATGACTGCGCTTGAGGGCATACCGGCCAGCGAGGAGAGCGAGCTGAACCTGTCGCGCTGGGCAAAGGGCGAGCTGAGTTTTCAGGAAAGTTATCTGCAGACCCTACGGACATATCATTTGGCGGAGGTATAGAACATGCGAGATCCGTACCTCTATGATGACGTTGATGTGCTTCGCAATCTGGGAAATATCCATGACGCTGAGGAACTGCGGCGGGCCGAAGGGGATGTTACCAGGCATACAATGGCTATGGTCTATGGCCAAAAGTTTACTAAGTTCAACACGGAAACGCTTTGCGAGATCCATCGGATCATTTTCGATAACCTTTTTGACTGGGCCGGCGAGTTCCGAACCATTCCCCTGATCAAACATGAAGAGACGCTGGGCGGCGACACGGTACGCTACGCATACCCGAATCAAATTAAAAAGGAATTGGACGTGGCGTCAAAGGAAATCGCGCGGCTGAAAAAAAGCGACTCCAAGCAAGAGTTGCTTTTTAAACTCGTCCGGATAACCGCGAAAATTTGGCAGACCCATCCCTTCCGGGAGGGGAACACCAGAACGGTAATCTCATTCATTGTACTGCTGGCGGCGCATCTAAAAATCGAAATCGACTATACCCAAATCGAAGGATACTATGTGGCCGATTATAAAGAACAGCCTCATAAGTATCCCGATGATGATAAAAATAAAATTTGATCCTCTCGCTTGGCGTAATAAAAGTTTTCAAATTGCGGTTCATGTTCAAATATTCCAGTAAATCTGATTTGATTGGGAATACAAACTCCGTTCTTATCGCTTATCCGCCGAGGTATGCGGCATCAAGCCACGCGGAGGGCGTCACCGTCATTGAAGTGCCGTTTGCGGAAGCACGCAACATAAGAGAAATTTTATCACATCGATTGAGCCACACTGATTCAATCTTGTCAGTGGCTACGCTGGTAACCCTGCCGGAAAGAGAGCCAGTCGGATCCAACTTGACAGGAGAAGAAACAGGATTTCCGTTTACCGCCATATAGACCTCAATGCCATTGTACGCAGGAGAAGTGCCAGCTGCAACGAAGTTGCTTATATTGACCAGGTAATCCAGATAGTAGCATCCGCTTCTTTTTACTACCAGGGCGGTATTATCATCGCTTTTACCAACACATTTCGCAGGGCTGAAGTTGTCAAATTTAACCATAACCGGCATGTTTGCCGAAATCTGGTTCCAATTGATAACACCTGTTGTCCATAGCTCCCCTAGGGTAATGTTTGGCGTGACATTCCCGTTGCAGCGCGACAGTAACAGCATCAATGGAAAAACGCAATTAGTATCAAACATGATCTTCCTCCTCTTTCAATAAATGTACGGATTGGTTGTTACTCTCCATTACATTTTATTCGGAAGAGGGTGAAACGGTGAATTTAAAAGACAGGAGCATACGCATCGTTCCGCAATGCCGAAGAATTATTGTTCCGCCAATCCTGACCATTTCCTTACTTGCGTTCCACAAACCACTTGGCCACGCCATTTTCTTCTTCCAGAAAAAGATACGTCTTATGGCCTCTAACCTTAATCGTATACCGGAGTCCTACGCCGCCGGCTTTAAGTGATGCGGCCGGGCGCACGTTAAGCACCTGATCTATTGCGTAGCGCGTACCGTCCTCCCAAACTATGGATAAAGGCACCAGCCGGCCGTCTTTAAGCCGATCTTCATTTACATCGACGTAAACTTTACTGCTATTGTCCATATACGGTCGATAGTCTATAATATTACTCACGATGCATCACCCCGCAGATAACCGATCGGGTGAATAATGTGCTCGTCCTTGGGGTTAAGTTTGCCCAGCTGCGGGTCAAGGCTCATAAAAGCCCGGGTGATGGCAAAATAACCGAACCGGCGCCGGATATTATCAATGACATATTCCAGCACCTCTGTCCGTCTGCGGCGGATATCTTCGTCAAGTGCAAAAAGTACCGGCTGCCGCCCGGCGATGATGGGCTCAAGATTAGTTCCCCGCAGACCGATACTGCGCAGCGGCTTATCCCATCTGTAATGTGCCCGCAGCAGCGCCATTGCCGCCGAACAGAGCTCGGTAGACAGATGCGTCGGCTGCACTAAAGCCTTTTGCCGGGTAAAGCTGTAGAGATCGTTAGTGCGCAAAGATATTTGCACTGTTTTTGCCTGCAAGCCAAGTTCCCGCATCCGCGCGGCAATGCTCTCCGCCAGGCATTGAAAGACGATATGAGCATCCTTGTCATTTTCCAGGTCCCGGGGGCAGGTCGTGCTGTTGCCGATGGACTTGATGACATTCTCCTCGCCGGCCTGGGCGACGGGAGAAGCGTCAAATCCATTGGCATAGGTATAAAGGAACAGGCCCCATTTGCCAAGCCAACGTTTTAAAAGATTGGGATCACTTTGGGCGATATCGCCGATTGTTCTGATGTTATATTTTCTTAATTTCACCTGGGTCGCCCTGCCCACGCCAAGTAAGTCGGCGGCCGGAAGAGGCCACGCCAGTTCCCGGAAGTTTTGCTCCGTAATAACGGTGGTTCCGTCAGGTTTATTCATATCGGAACCGAGTTTGGCAAAGATCTTGTTGTAGCTCACCCCAACGGAGACAGTAATACCAAGTTCAAACTTTACCCGCGCCCGGATCTCGTCGGCGACGTTTGCGCCGGAACCGTGCTTTGCCAGGCAGCCGGTAAGATCTACCCAGGCTTCGTCCAGCCCGAAGGGCTCAATCTGCGGGGAGTAATTACCCAGAATAGAGCGAAACAGCCGCGAGAAACGCAGATATTTATTATAGTCCGGCGGTACGATAATTAGGCCGGAGCATAATTGACGGGCTTGCCACAAGGCCTGACCAACCTTAATGCCATAAGGGCGAGCCTCGTAATTGCGGGCTAAAATGATCCCATGACGTTGTTCTACGCTTCCGCCCACCGCCATTGGATGGCCACGTAATTTAGGATGATGCAGCATTTCGACGCTGGCGTAGAAATTGTCCAGGTCCGCATGGATAACAGTTCGTGCGGGCACCTTGTTTAACCTCACTTTTGAGGACAGAATATATTCCGGCAAACAGAACATATGTTCTGTTGTTAGAGTAGAGTATAAATCAAGTTGAGGGAAATGTCAAAGGGAAATTTGTGGCTGCCATTGAACCATCGTGACCAATAGTTACTGGTCAGACGTTACTGCTTTCGCATCAAGCCGGCCCGTAAAGTTATTAACCGTGCGCTCATACTCTTCGAGAAATCGCTTACGGTTAATAACTTTACGGGCCTGGGC
>WQUS01000293.1 GCA_009781965.1 Bacillota bacterium
AGGAGCATTGGTCCCGGATATTGGCCATTTCAAACAGGTAACGGTTCAGGCCCGCCTCTTTCAGGGTTTCCTGGAACAGCGGCTTATGGGTCCGCGGGCTGCATGAGGCCACAACCACCCGGTTGAGTTTATTCTCTTCGATGATATCCTTCATGGTATCCTGGCTGTCCTGGGAACAGGCGTATAAATATTCGCCGGCATAGGCCACGCCCGGCAGTTTTTTGGCCATTTCAACCACTTCGGGTATTTTGACCACCCCGCCGATGTTGATGCCGCAGTTGCAGACGAAGATGCCGATTCTGGGGTCTTCCCCCGCTACGTCACGTTCGGGCGGGAAGGATCTCTCTTTAACCAGGGTGCCCCGGACGTCCCCCAACAAACTTTCCGCCGCCGATGCGGCGGCGCTGGCCTGCATCACTGTTTCCGGGATGTCTTTGGGCCCGGAGAAGGTGCCGGCCACGAAAACACCGGGGCGGGTGGTATTGACGCCGGGCATGGGCCCTAACTGGGCAAATCCGTAGCGGTTCAGACCGACATTCATCATTTTGCCTAATTCCATGGCCTTAGGCGCGGCCTGGAACCCTACGGCAAGCACCACCATATCGAATTCCTCGGTGCTGATGGAACCGTCTTCATTAGCGTAACGAATGATCGGGTTTTTATTCTCGTCCTGGGTTTCCATTACTTCAAAGATGCGGGAGCGAACAAATTTGACGCCCTGTTCGTTTTTAGCCCGCTCATAGTATTTCTCAAAATCTTTGCCGTAGGAACGCATGTCCATCATAAAAATGGTGGTATCCAGCGGTTCGGCGCTGTGTTCCTTGGCAATCACCGCTTCCTTGATGGCGTACATGCAGCATACCGAAGAGCAATAGTTATGCTCAATTTTTCTGTTCCGGGAACCGACGCACTGAATCCAGGCTACTTTACGCGGCTCTTTGTGGTCGTGAGGTCTGACCAGATGGCCGGCGTAAGGGCCGGAAGCGCTCAGGATCCGTTCGAACTCGATACTGGTGACCACGTTGGGATTCTTGCCATAGTTATAATAGAAAAGGTCAGTGGGATCGCAAATCTCGGCGCCGGAACTGAGGATGATGGCGCCTACTTCCACTTCCAGTTCTTCTTCCTGCATGTTATGGTCAATCGCCTGGCGCAGGCAGGCCTTTACACACTCGCCGCACTCGGAGCAAACGGCACAGTTCAGGCAGCGCTCCGCTTCCCGGCGGGCTGCTTCTTCGCTGATGCCCAGCGCCACTTCGCCAAAATCGGTGACCCGTTGCTCGGGCGCCACAAAGTTGCCGGTGTAACGGGGCAGATCAACCATCAGGGCCGGCGCGTGTTTGGGGAAGTCCACTGCCGCTTCCCGGTCCGCCCAGTTGAAGCTGATGGTCGCCGCTTCTCCCTGGCAGTACTTGTCTATGGCGGCGGCCGCTTTTTTGCCGGCGCCAATGGCGTCTACTACGGTGGCCGGGCCGGTTACCGCGTCGCCGGCGGCGAAAACCCCGGCAGTGCCGGTGGCCATGGATGTGCCGTCAGCCACAATGGTGTTGCGCTTGCTGAGCTCAACAGCGCCGTTTAAGCATGAGCCGTCCACAGCCTGGCCGATGGCGACAATGACGTTGTCCACGTCAATGGTAAACTCACTGCCGGCTACCGGCACCGGCCGCCGCCGGCCGCTTTCGTCCGGTTCGCCCAGTTCGTTTTTAATACATTCCAGTTTGGCGACTTGGCCGGCTTCGCCGTGCATGGCTACCGGGCTGGTCATCATTTGGAAAATGATGTTTTCTTCTTTGGCTTCGTGGATTTCTTCTTCCGCCGCCGTTATTTCAGCTTCGGAACGGCGGTAAACGATGGTCACTTCTTCGGCGCCGCAGCGCAGCGCGGTGCGGGCGGCGTCCATAGCGGTGTTGCCGCCGCCGATGACGGTTACCCGTTTGCCCAGGGTGACTTTTTCACCCAGGTTGACCCGGCGCAGAAAATCAACGCCCGGGATTACGCCGGCTAAATCCTCGCCCGGCACGTTCAGGGACACGCCCTTGTGGGCGCCGATGCCCAGGAACACCGCTTTGTAACCTTGCTTCATCAGATCGTCCACGGTGAGTCCGGGACCAAGGGGGCTGTTGGTTTTCACCTCGACCCCCATTCTTTCCAGTAAGCCGATCTCCAGTGCCACAATACTCTTGGGCAGCCGGTACTCGGGAATACCTACCCGCAGCATCCCGCCGGCTACCGGCAGGGCTTCGAAAATGGTGACTGCATAACCGCCCTTGGCCAGTTGGTAAGCGGCGGACAGACCGGCCGGCCCGGAACCGATTACGGCTTCCTTGACGCCATTGGCGGGGGCCATTTCCGGCAGCGGCAGCGCTTCCAGATCCCGGTAAGCTACCTCCGCGGCCACCCGTTTCAATTCCCTGATGCCCACCGGATTGTCCACGCTTTTACGGTGACAGGCAGTTTCGCAGGGATGGGTGCATACCCGGCCGCAAATAGCCGGCAGCGGGTTGTCTTTGTAAATCAACTGCCAGGACTCGACAAATTTGCCTTCTTTAATCAGCTGCACATAACCCTGGGCGTTAACGCCGGCGGGACAGGCGGCTTTACAGGGCGAGACCCCTGTTTTTTCAACGGAATAGGCGGCCGGCATGGCCTGGGCGTACATCTTGTAAATAGCTTTCCTTTTACCCAGGTCCGCGTCGAACTGACTCGGTATTTCCACCGGGCACACTTCTTTGCAGTCGCCGCAGCCGGTGCATTTATCCAGGTCGATGAAACGTGCCTTTTTGCGCAGTTTAACCTTGAAGTTACCCGGTTCGCCTTGAACGTCAATGATGTCGGTAAGCATGTGTTTTTCAACGTTCAAGTGTCTCCCGCACTCAACCAGTTTGGGAGAAAGGATACACATGGAGCAATCATTGGTGGGGAAAGTTTTATCCAGCCGCGGCATGGTGCCGCCAATGGCCGGGGATTGCTCCACGAGATAAACGTAATAGCCGGACTCTGCAAGGTCAAGGGATGCTTGAATGCCGGAAATACCGGCGCCTACGACCAGTACTGCTCCTGTGTTCTCTTTGGCCATGACATCACATCCGTCCTTTAGTTTGATAAGCCCACTACTCTTCTTCTTCTTTTTCAGGCATGATCAGCGCTCTTTCCATTAACGAGCACATGTGCACGTTTTTGGACTTGGATTTCTCTTCGAACCACTTGTTCAGGTCGTTAAACTGGTCCATGCAGTTGTGGCAGGGAACGATGACAATTTCCGCTCCGGTGGCCACTACCTGATCCACTTTACGCTTGCCTTTGGCTTTACGGATGTCGTTGTATTCCGGCATGGCCATAGCGCCGCCGCCACCGCCGCAACAGTAGTTCATCTTGCCGTTGGGGTTCATGTCTACAAAATTTTTAATGAAGCTGTTAATTAATTCCCGCGGCGCTTCATAGACGCCTTCTTTGCGGGCGGTGTTGCAAGGATCGTGATAGGTGACCACTTCGGTGATGGCGTCGGGATCCAGTTTCAGTTTGCCCTCTTTCACCAGTTCGTTCAGCAGGTCCAGGATATGACGGATCGGAAACTCCTTACCCTTCCAGTAAGTCCGGTAACCCCAGCGCATGGAACGGAAAGCGTGACCGCATTC
>WQUS01000294.1 GCA_009781965.1 Bacillota bacterium
TGCTTTCCTGCTAACCAGTCCGCAAATTGGACAGGTATCTCCGTGAGTGTCTTGATTGTAACGGTGATTGTTTTCGCATTTGCCAATAGGCATTGTTGCCACTCCCTTAATTATGCTGCCGAGCAGATCGGCGCAAACAATAAATTATGGATTGCAAACTTTAATGGCCTAAGACGGTTCCAGTTTAGGCTGAACCGGCGCCTCACTCCAACTGTGTTTATCGCCGCAAAAGGGTACGTATTTAAATATTGATTTTCCAATGCCGATTTCAGCGTAATTCTCTAACTTAGTCGGAACGAATAGGGCATCCGATTCTAAATAAATCAGCCCCCTGGATTCGCCGGGTAATAGCAGAGCAATTTGGTTCTTGGGGTCGAAAATCAGAGCTGCATGATAATAAAAGTCTACTTTACGATCGCCAAGAATCTGAATATCCATGCGGTCCCCGCTGCCAATCAAATTCTTCCCCGGGCGGATAGGGTATGAACGGCCTTTATTAATTCCTTTTATGCAAATAAGCCATCCGCAGGTATATTGATTTTTCGGCAGTTCATACAGGACCTTGAGTTCTTCCGGTGTTCTGCCTCTATCAGTTAATTTTATATTAAGCGCGCCGCAAAAAGGGCAAGTGTCTCCATATTTGTTCAAATTGTAAGTATGATGATTCGCACATTCTCCAAATGGCATTATCATCACTCCTTTAATTATGCTGTCAAGTATGTTAGAAGGCACAAGTAAGTAATGATGGATCGTAAACTTTTATTCAACTTAATTCAACCAATTCTACCCCAATAGGCCAATTCCTTTTTGACATGTACTAAAATTTTTTATTTTTTGATAAATCGCGACTATTTAATGCGCCTAAGTAAATTCCATATTGCTAATTCTAGAGGATATGCGGCTTTAGAGTTCTATAGCTAATATTGACAATAATCGCCTTTTTGTGTTATTGTGACATAATTATTACGCATATGTTGCGTGATAATCAACAGCTTTTCATACTTTAGGGGTTATTTAAGTAAGAACACAGGAGGAATCCAAGTGACTTTTAAGCGTTGCCTTCAAGGGCATATATATAAAAGTACCCACAGCAATATCTGCCCATATTGCCGCCCGGTAATGTACAGTGGGACAAATCTTGCTGCCAATACGCCAGCGCAAGAAGAATTTGGTCCTGTGTGCGGTTGGTTGGTTTGCATTGAAGGTCCCAGGCAGGGAGAAAGTTTTGAACTGCATAATGGCAAAAATTTTATTGGCCGGGGGAAGGATATGGATATTCGTCTTATAGGCGATAACGGGGTCGCCAACTGTAATCATGCGGCAATTGCTTATGATGACCAAAAACGCCAGTTCACGTTGATACCCGGCGGCTCCGGTATAGTATATTTGCACGGCTCAGCCGTGCTTACGCCTACCCCGCTCAAAGATATGGGCATTATTAAATTGGGCCGAACAATGCTGCTGTTTAGACCTCTATGCGGAAAAAACTTTGCCTGGGCTCCGGAAATAGAAGATTGAAGTTGCATCTTGCTATTTTGTAGACAAATCAACCGTTCACCAATGGTGCAACCAAGTGAGCAATAAACCACTCAATTAATTGAAAGCCGAGTGCCTTTTAAAAAATCATGTATCTCGCCTATTTCCATCGTCTTCTCGATACTGAAATCTTCATGGTGCGCGGTCCTTTCTACATGCTGCCGGCAAAGATCAAAAGAGCATAATACTGCCGATTTCCATTGTCTCATCTGTGCCGATAAGCCCGAAGTGCAGGTCCCAAAAGAGCTTGACGTCGTAATCGGCCGGCACAAACATGTCGCATAACAGTTCCAGCTGGCTGAGCCGGGCCGGGGTCTGCTTGAGGCCGATATAGACCAACAATTCGCGTATCCCCCGGGCGTCCAAATAGACTATTGAATCCGGGTACAGCTCCCGCATCAATTGCGCAAACAGGCGAATTGAGCTGCCTACTTTATACAGGCGCAGCAAACCGGCGCTGACCAGGTGCCTTTCTTTTTTATTGAAACTGAGGAGCCTGGCTGCGTTTTGCCGGCCGTACAGACCGGCGATGATATCATCCACCAGAAAGCAGGCGTAGTATTGGGCCCGGCATAATCCGGAGCGCAGATCCGCCTCAGATAAATAGTGGGCGATGATGTCAAATAAAACTGCCTGCAGTTCCGGCCACTCGTCCATTTCTTCATGGAGTAAGGGGCCAAACACCAGGTCATAGCGATAATAGGCGTTCACGTTTATTGGCTCTTGGCCGATTATTGGTTTATTAAAATCCCTGAAGAATATTTCCCGATAGGGGTTCGCCGTTGGCGACGGTATGAAGCGGATATCTTCTTTGGTTAGCCCCAGCTCTTCCGCTTCCAGCAATACTTCCCACATATAGTTCATATGATTGCTCCCACACAGCGGAACTCCGGATATGCCATTTGGAATTCGGATACTAGGAAGCTTAATATGTCATAGTTCAAAAAGAAGGTTTTGTCCGCTGCTTTAAATAAGAGGGCCATGGTTTTCTGGAAAGCCGGGTCGCGCACTTCGTTGATGATAAAGGGGTTCATGTCATAGCTGCCGCCGGACAGATCCCGATCGGCAAAGTGAAAATCGGTTAATTCCATGTATTCGGAAGCCTGAAAGGTAGATAGTAACTTGCGCATTTCGGCTTTGGTGGTTATATGGGTCCCGTATTTGTTCATCAGGCGGGTGGAGAATGAGTCGTGCCTGGCATTGGTCAAAATCGGGTATAGATATCTGTCTACGGGCGTGTCCTGTCTGGGGCAAAAGCGGTATAAGTCCCAGGCTAATTCTTTAGGCTGCGGGGATACGACTACCAGAGTATCCTGTTCTCGGCGCGCACTGAGTACAAATGAGTTATCATAGTCCATCAGATAGGCGCAGTTGCCGCCAATCATGTTGGTATCAAAGTGGTATTCGTAGTTTACCGTGTCCAGGACGGGGACGGGAAAATCTTCGCCTTTGACATGGTAGATGTCTATGTTCCACACGGGGAGCAATCCCCGTTCCATGGCCTTTTGGTATGGTCCAAATGAGAGTTCGATCTGCTGAGGGGATAGTTTGGCTCCTCGGGGCAATGGCTCGGGCAGCTCGATTAGGCAAACGTCGAAAAATTTATTCAGGTAGGCGCAGTTGATCGTGGTCCAGGGGATATCGTTGCGCAAAAAGATGTGGTACATTTTTTCCACCCGTTCCATGTAGCGTTTGGCCGGCTGTAATTTAAATTTAAACGGGTATTTCGCCCCTTGAATTGTGAAGGCGCCGTCCAGGATGCGCTTATCCCTAATAATTTGCCGGCATTGCCAATAATCCGCACTATAGAAAACCGTTTCCAGTACCGGCTGCCCACCGTTTAGTACCGTGCCGCTCAATTCTGTGGTATAGAGAACGGAATCAGCCGGATCAGCGGCGTCCGCGGCGATAATGGGACTGAGATAGGCGTGTTTGCCGTCAACCTGCGCGCGCGGCAGAACTGTGCTATAGATAACATAAGCGTCGTAATAAAAAGGCAGTTCGTTGCGGACCCGGTTTTCCAGCGCGTTATACTTGGATTCTGTTTCGTCATATAGCGAAATAAAGACGTCGGTTAGTATTTTTTTGAGAATAGATCGTTCTTCCGGATTTTTCATCTCGGCCAGACGTTCCGCAATATATTCACGCATACTCTTAACTCCTTATCCTCTTACTCTGATGTACCCCATTGATGTTTATCGCCGCAAAAGGGGACAAACTTTAATTTTGAATCGCCCACGTCTATCTGTGCGTAATCTTCCAGGATCGTCGGGGTGTAAACAGCCATGTCATTCAGGTAGACCAGCCCCCGGGATTCCCCCGGCAGCAGCATGGTTTTCAGGGTCTTGTCGTCGAAGGCGACGATGGCGTGGCGGTATTGGTCCACTTTATTGTCACCCAGGATTTGGATGTCCATGCCGTCGCCGCCGCCGATAAAGTTTTTGCCCTGGTGGATGGGGTAGGACATTCCTTTGTTAATCCCTTCTACGCAGACCAGCCAGCCGCAAACGTACCGGTTTTCCGGAATTTTGAGCATGGCGGCGATTTCTTCCTGGGTCTTGCCCTCTTCTTTGGACTTCTTGGCTGTCAGCCCGCAAATGGGGCAGGTGTCGCCGTATTTGTCTTGATTGTATTTGTGGTTGTTCGCGCATTTTCCCAGTGGTATGATGGTTCGCCTCGCTTTTAGGGCCTCTGTTTTATTTGGGCATCTTGTTTTTTTAGGGCATCCAGATTCCTTGGGCCTGTCCCGGTCCGCCCGGCCGCCATTCCCCTTTCATGCTGGCTAAGGCTTCGGTCAGATAGGTGTACAGGGCCCGGTTATCGAACATTTGTCCGTCCAAATGAAAGCGCCGCCAGAGGTAGTGCCTGATGCCGGCCCGGCTCATGACGCCGCTGTTGGCCAGGCAGCCGGTGACAAAGGTCAGGTCCAGCGGGTCTTGGGCGTATTGGTAGGCTTCCTGGGCGAAGTAGGTCATGATTACCGGCAGCAGGGTGGGCTCGCCCAGCCCGGCCAAAGGTACGTTAAAGGGGTTGACTGTGTCGTACTGGGTTTCCAGGTCGGAGAAGTCTACGTAGTCGGTGCGCAGCCGGGAGCCTTGTTTTAGTTTGAACCGGCCCAGTTCTATTTCGTTGGGCAGGGTGTTGACGTTGGCGTCCAGGATCAGGCGCCCTTCGTAAATGCTGAAGTCCCGGCTCAGTTGTTCGCCGCCGAATTGGATTTTCAGCACTGTCCAGGCGTCGGTGGCCCGGTAGGGTACGGAGGCCGGTTTGTCCAGGACGTAGACCCGGCCGGCGAATTTTACCAGCCCGCCGGTGACGCCGATGTGCATCTGCTGTTCAAAGAGCTCGCAGCCGGCCAAAATGCCGTCGCTGTAGCCGCTGTACCGGGCCGCCTGTTCGCTTAAAGCCAGGTCGCGCATGGTTTCCAGGATCTCTTTGCGCAGGGGCGCGGGGTTGAATAATGGGATTTTGCATTGAAACATATCTGTCCACCTCTAGTGTAGTCCGATAGTGTAAGTCCGTAATGTAAGTCCGTTAGTGCAGCCCGTCGAAGTAGTTGACCATCCAGCTGTCGTTTTCAAAGGAGTGCAGCTGCCGGGGGCCCAGCTGCAGGGTTTCGTCTTTTCTGGCGATAGGAACCAGGGTAAAGCCCCACTGGCCTTCGTCCACCAGGACGAAGTAGCATACTTCGCCGTTTTCGATGACGTCTACTTCCGCTTGGGGGATTTGTTCCCCGTAGCTAGCCTCGATCTCTTCATAGGTTACCGGCTCGAAGGTGTCCGGGTCGCAGGAGATGAGGAATTTGTATTTTTCGTGGCCCGCCGCGTCGCCGAGGGTAAACTCTACTTCGCTGGCGGCGATGTTTCTGGATACGCTGCCAGACTGGCTGCGCCGGTCCAGGGATTGGATCAGGGTGACCGGCTCGCCCCGGTGGGTGTAGGCGGTCAGCACGTACGGTATGGCCGGCCGGCCGTACTGGATGTTTACTTTGGCCAGGCCCAGGGTTTTGTCGCGCAGGTAGCGGATGGCCCCATCCAGGCAGGTTAGTTTGAGCCGGTAGTTGTCGGCCTGGGGGCCTTGCTCCTGGCGAATCAGGGCGCCGGGTACGTATTCTTTGACCGCGTCTCTAAAGAGGCCGATTTTGCAGCTCTGGCCGGTTAGTTTGATAATTTTGTAAGGGGCCAGCTGGTTGTTGGCGTAGAGCCGGCCGATGAAGCGGCGGACAATGTCGTAGATGTCGGCCTGAAATACCGCCTGTACTTGCCTGGTGTTGATGCTGACCAGGGGGATGTGCTTTTGCACTTGCAGTGTTCCCTTGGTCTTGACGGCCAGTTTCCAGCGCTGAGCTTCGATGGGGACTGTGTCCGGCTGGGACGCGGTTGGTTCTGAGGTGACAATGATGCGCAATATTTGGGCGTTGGCGAAGAAGGCTTTTTTGACCCGCTCGGCCAGCATGAACAGGTAGTGAAAATTGTTGTAGACTTTGTAATATTCCTCCCGGCCGCTGTATTCGTATTCCCGATAGCGGGTGGGGATCAGGTTTTCCGCCTGTTGGTAGGCCGCTTCGATTTCCCGGTAGATGGCCTCCCGGCCCAGATCGTCCACGGCCCGGTATTGGTCAAAGTCTAAGGCGGCGGTAAGTTCGGTGAGGCTTTTGCCCTGGCCACCCAACTTACGGGCCATCTCTATTTTCAATAGCTGCATGAGCCGGAAGGTCAGGTTGTTGCCGCCGAAGTTGGTGTCGCCGTTTTCGTAGGCGGTGGTGATGTCGATTTCAAAGGCCGCCCGGCCGGTGCGGATGCGAAAAGCAGCGGAGGATTGGTCGGTGGTGCCGCCGCCGCAGTCCATGATTAGGGCGTGGTTTTCCTGGTCTTCCCGGTAGTTCTTTTTGTCGATTTGCATGCCGATGATGCTGTAGAGTACGGCGATGCCTTCGTCGAACATTTCGCTTTCCAGCAGGTCGTAGCCGGCGTACATTTCCCGGTACAGGGAGATGAACCGCTCCCGCTGTTTGACCGGGTAGGAGAGAAAGAGTTTGGTGAATTTGCATTTAAACTGCTGCTGGGCGCTGTGAATTATGTAATCGAAATAGGCTTGGATAATTTTTTTGCGCGGCATGGTCAGCTGATGCCCCTGGCTGTCGGTAAGGGTTTCCACTGTCTCATAGGAAGCGGACCAGCGTTTGAGATCGTAAAATACGCAAACCCCTTGGCCCAGGTAGCCTTGGGCCATCAAACCGTCGGCGTCGAAGCCGTAGCGCCAGGTGACCTGGTTCCCTTGGATCCGGTCCACGCTGATCACAGTGGGCAGGATGGGGGTGGGCGCCGCTTCCGCCGACAGGAACTGCAGGTAGTTGATGCTGTCGGCTTGCAACAGGCCCGGTTTGATGTGCCGTGCTATTTTGTCATGGTAGAGTCGGCTGATGTAGATGCCCGCCGCCGTGTTGGAGGTGCCGAAATCGATGGCCAATGGCATGGCTGCTTCTACCGGGTCGCAGACTTCAAAAGCCAGCAGGGGGATGATATAGGCTTGGGCTTCGCCGGGCAGGGTTGTTGTTTGGTTGTAGGCGGCGGTGAGCTGATCGGAAAATTTCTGCGGGCAAAGCAGCAGCCGGTAGTCCCGCACGTCGGCTGTCTCGCAAGGGAATTCGGCCAAACGGGTTAAAAATAGGCCTTCCTGCCCCGGAAAGCTGACCAAACGCAGGACGGCGCAGATGCCGTCTTCTTTGTCCAGGACGAAGGCGTTTACACCGTCCAGATCAGGCTGGTAGCTGACCCGGTAGTCGTCAAAAAAGCCTGTGTCCAGGTCATTGAACAGGGAGATTTTCGAGGGCAGCTGCAGCCGGTCATGAGGCAGGCTGATTAAATGTATTTGTTTGAGGGCTTGTTTCAGGTGCGCCAGTTTTTCTTCGCTGTAGCCGTGCAGCAGCAGACGCTCCCTGGTACCCCGGAAGGTCATGATGATTTGGATCAGTTCTTCCCGGTCCAGCCGGTCGATGGCGGCGTTGACCAGGCCTTCCACTTCGCAGATGTCTCTCAGCTGCAGTAAGGTCATCCCCCGCAAGGCTTCGATGCGGTAGCTGGCGTAGCGGGGCGTTTTGGTTTGGGGGGTAAAGGTATATTTCATTGCTTCGGACCTCCTGTTGCTGTGCCTGTAGCTGTGCCTGTAGCTGTGCCTGCGCCGGTGGCCGCTCCCGCGCCGGATTGGGCCGATGCCGGCGCCGGCGACGCAGCAGCCGGTGACGAGGCAGATGATGTGGCGGGTGTTTGGGCAGTCCCCGCTCCGGCGGCAGGCGCCAGGGAGCTCCGGCTTGCCGCGGCGCCGCTGATTTTGCTGTCGCACTGGTCGATTTTGCGCAGCACATTGGCTAAAGCCGCGCTGTCCTGCCACTGGGAATAAATATTCCGCGCCAGAATATACTGCACCTTGGCGTTGACGTAATTGCCGATATCATAGAGAGTGTCCCCGTCCGCCAGGTATTGGGCCGCGGCTTGGTACTGGGCGTCTTTTTGCGCCTGGGCGTCGGCCAGTTGCTTCAGCTTGTTGTTAATCCGCGCCGCGGAAGCGCTGTCGGCCAAGGCGTTGAAGCGGTCGAGGGCGATTTGGTAATTTATTTTGGCCTGCACTAAGTCATTATTTTGCATCGCTTTGTCGGCGGTAGCCTCCGCGCTGGCTGAGTCTTGCAAGGCTTTGGCCTGCTGTTCCTGGGCGGCTTGCTGCTGGGCGTCCGCCCGATCCTGGACTTTATAGAGGTTCTGCAGGGCGGCGAGCGCCTGGGTGCGCCCGGGGTCGTCGTTGGTTGCCGCGCCGAGCTGGGCGGCTTCGTTGTATTTGCTCTCGGCGGCGGGATAGTCGCCTTTCGCCTGCAGGGTATCGCCCAAAGCAAGCAGGTCCTGGACCCGGAGGCGGTTCCCCACCAGGACCAGTTTGGCCTGCAGGTAGGACTGCCCGGCGTTATCAGTGAAGCGGGAGCGGTCCAGGGCGGTCAGATAGGCTGCCTGGGCCCCGGCGTAGTCGCCGGTGGCAAACAGCTGGTCGGCATTGGCCACCGCGTCCACCATCTTCTGCCAGTTGCCAATCCTGGTCTGGGCTTCCCGGTCTTTAAGCTTATTGGCCAGGGCCACGGCGGCGCCCAATTCGCTGCTTGCTTTGGGATAGTTGTTATCCCCCACATACTCCACCGCGTTTATGAAATCGGTATTCATCTCTTGCCGTTCGGCAACTTTTTTGTTATGTAATACGACCAGCACGATAATCAGCGCGATCAGCAGAATGGCCACCGGGATGGCGATCATCAGGATGCGCTTAAGTTTTTTGCCCTTATTGGGGTCCACATAGGCTTGGTCCACAAAGACGACGCCGGCAGTGTAGTTGTCGACTTCAGGCGCCGGGTCCAGGAGCAGCCGGTCCAGCTCCTCCAAGGCCAGATTGGGGTCGTTTTCGGAGCTGTCCAGGGCGGAGCGGATGTCGCCTTGGTCGCATTGTTCCCAAAGGCCGCGGCTGAGCAGCAGGAAGATATCTCCGTTCTGCAGCTTAATCGGTTTGGCGATCTCCGGGCTTAGTCCGCCTGGCTGGCCGGCGTAGCAAGAGAGGTTGTTGCGCTCTTCATGCCGGGCGATTTTGTCCAGGGCCAGCTCGCCCCGGTCGGCCATTTGCCGGGCCAGGGAGTGATCCTTACTTTCGTTGATTACCCGGCCCGCCCGGTAAAGATAAAAGCGCGTATTGCCGGCCCAGGCGTAACGGACTTTTTGGTAGTCGGTTACTACTATGGTAATCGACGCCCGCATGCTTTCCCGCGCCGCATTCTGCCGCAGGGCCCTGTGGGCGGCTCGCATGTAGCGCTTGAGCTGGCCTTTGCTGATGGACGGATGTTCGTGAAAGGCGGCGATGGCCGCCTGGACGGCAATCCTTGCGCTGGCCGATTCTCTTTCCCCCGGCTCGATGCCGTCCGCGATTACGTAACAGGCGAATTTCTCCAGTTCCGCCGCGCCGTAGTAGTCGTTATTGAATAGTTTGTCGCCGGCATTGGATATATAAGCCGCGTTAAATTTTGAGCTCTCTCTGCGCATGTTGGGTTATGCTCCCTGCTCTATAAAAATTGTCAACAAATCGCCGCTGGCGTTACTGGTCACACGTTACTGCTTTCGCATCGAGCCGGCCCGTAAAGTTATTAACCGTGCGCTCATACTCTTCGAGAAATCGCTTACGGTTAATAACTT
>WQUS01000295.1 GCA_009781965.1 Bacillota bacterium
TTCGAGAAATCGCTTTCGGTTAATAGCTTTACGGGCCTGGGCTAGGAGTACTAACAAACACAGGGTCTGACCAGTAACGAGTTTATGCCTAATGGAGAGAGGAAAATTTTGGCCAGTCCTTGCCGGGACAAGCGTAATGCAGCCAGTGATTATTGAAGGGCACAGCAACTGAGCAGGGACGCCATAAAAATGGAAAATGAGGGGGTGACAGCGGGCTTATAAGGATTATAAACAGTGGAACTCTAAAGTGAAAACATTATGGCGTTATTTATCAGAAAAAACAAAAAATACTGATAGTGCTCATGCAACAGCACCTCATCGAATTAGGAACAGAATAACGTTCAAATCATAAATGGGATCAGGAGCGTCACTAGCAAAGCAGCATAACAATCACATCAGGAGCACAATAAAAAAATCAGGAGGTAGGCTTATGAAGTATGTCCGTGCGCAAACAGCAGCCGAAGCCCTGCAAGCATTGCTCCGTGAAAACGGGCGCGCGCAGATTATTGCCGGCGGTTCCGATCTGATGGTGGAGATGCGGGAAGGCAAGTGCGCTCCGGAAGTGTTGGTAGATATCACTTTTGCTTCAGACATAAAAGAAATTAAAGTAGAGGGCAATGAACTGGTCATTGGGGCAGCCGTCACCATTAGAGAAGTTGCCGGTTCATCCCTGGTCAAGCAATACTTTCCTTCCCTCAGTAAGGCGGCTGGGAAAATAGGTTCCCCGCAGATCCGTAACTCAGCCACCCTGATCGGCAACGTGGTAAGCGGTGAGCCGGGGGCGGACGGGGCAATGGCATTGGCTCCTCTGGCGCCTCAATTTGTGATTTTGTCTGCATCCGGCGTCCGCACAATGTCTATCGGAGATCTCTATATTGACTTCAGCAAGACGATTATTGACGCTGGCAAAGAAGTGGTGACGGAAGTTCGCATTCCCCTTCCCGCACCTGATGAGGCAGCTTCCTATGTCCGCCTGGAACTGAGAAAATCTCTTTGCGTTCCTATGCTCAATGTCGCGGCAATGCTGCGCTATTCCGGCGATCAAATACAGTGGGCCCGGATCACTATGGGACAAGTTGGCGTCGGGCCCACCCGCGCCAGAGCAGCGGAGGACTTTCTGGCCGGCAAAGCGCTCACCGTGGAAAATGCCGCCCAGGCCGGAGTACTGGCGCTGCAAAATGCCCGCCCAGTGAGCAACCCATTGCGCGGTACTAAAGAGTACAGTGAAGAAGTTTTGCCTGTGCTGGTCAGACGCGCCCTGGAAGATATCGCCGCGCAGCTGGGCGTAATGTGAGGAAGGAGCGAAAACATGGAAAAATTAAACGTAACTGTTAACGGACAGCTTATGTCCGTGGATGTAAATCCCGCTATCCGCCTGGTTGATTTTCTCCGCGGCCAGCTGCTGCTTACCGGCACCAAAACCGGCTGCGGCAAGGGCGAGTGCGGGGCCTGCACAGTGATCATGAACGGTAAATCGGTCACCTCCTGCCTCATTCCGGTAATGCGGGCGGAGGGGGCTGTGATTGAAACTATCGAAGGGCTTGCCAAGGGAGAAACCTTGCACCCGCTGCAAGAAGAGTTTATTGATAAAGGCGCTATCCAATGCGGCTTCTGTACCCCCGGCATGATTATGTCCGCCAAGGCGCTGCTGGATAAAGACGACAATCCTTCTTCCGAAGCGGTGCGGGAAGCATTGTCCGGCAACATTTGCCGCTGCACCGGATATGTCAAAATAGAGGAAGCCGTAATGGCGGCGGCCGCGAAAATGCGGAAGGGAGGCTGAGAATATGGCCAACTATGTAGGTAAGAATATCCCCCGCAATGACGGGTTTGATAAAGCGACCGGTCTGGGTGTCTTCACCCATGACGTTACTATGCCCCACATGCTCTTTGCCAAGGTGCTGCGCAGTCCTCACGCTCATGCCAGGGTTATCTCCATTGATACCTCTGCCGCAGAGGCTCTGCCCGGCGTAAAGGCTGTTTGCACCTATCAAAATACCACCAAGAAACGGTTTAACGCCTCAACAGCCGCGATGATCACCATCCCCTGTGACGAACCGGTGCGGGACCAGCTGGTCTTTACCGACCGGCCCCTCTATATCGGCGACGAGATTGCCGCGGTGGCTGCGGAGACAGGGGAAATCGCGGCCAAGGCAGTTAAACTGATCAAGGTGGAGTATGAAATTCTGCCCGCCGTGTACGATCCGTTGGAGGCGCTCAAGCTGGATGCTCCCAAAGTACAGCCTGAGTTTCAGTCAGAAATGTTTGGCGCTCCCATTTGTATGGACGACGACCCCACGCAGCTCATACACCCCAAATATAACAACATCTGCGGCAAAGTGATCGAATTTGGCATCGGAGACATAGCGCAGGGGTTTAAAGAAGCGGAAGTCATTGTCGAAGTCGACCTGCAGTTACCCCGGGTTAAACAGTGTCAGATGGAAACCCATGCCGCCATAGCCTCTTACAAGGCAAACGGGATTTTGGAGGTTATTTCCACCACCCAAACTCCCCATCCCACGAAAATGATCTTGGCTTATGCCTTGGATCTGCCGGAAAGCAAGGTCCGTGTTTCCAATCCTCCGTACGTGGGGGGCGGGTTTGGGGTTCGCATTGGTATGAGCGGCAAGGCGGAGGTTATCGCCGCCGTTTTGTCCATGAAGGCGCTTCGGCCGGTGAAACTCGTTTACACCCGGGAAGAAGATTTTACGGCCAGCGATACCCGCCATGGCGGATATCTGCTCTGTAAGCTGGGCGCG
The DNA here is from genome assembly GCA_009781965.1 of Bacillota bacterium. Classification (GTDB taxonomy): domain Bacteria; phylum Bacillota; class Desulfotomaculia; order Desulfotomaculales; family Desulfallaceae; genus BRH-c8a. Next base: position 2,760 of record WQUS01000295.1, read on the forward strand.
AAATATGACGGCACATTTGTGGCCATTGATACCACCGCTTGGCTTAATACCGGCGCCTACGCCACTTTCGGCGTGGAACTGCCCGGTGTGCTGGGCGCCTGCGGTACGGCCGGCGCCTACCGGATCCCCAACCTGCATTATAAGGGGTTCCCTGTTTACACCAATCAGCAGACCGCCGGCGCCTTCCGGGGATTCGGCACTCCCCAGGGAACCGCCATTGTGGAAGCGGCAGTGGATAAAATGGCTTGTGCCCTGCAAATGGACCCGCTGGAACTCCGCAAGAAAAATACGAGTAAACCGGAAGATAGAGGATTCTTCCCCTTCCCGATTGGCTCGGTAGGCGTCAATGAATGTATTGATAAAGCCGCCGCCGCCATTGGCTGGAATGAAAAGCGCGGCAGGAATCAATCCGGCCACATCCGCCGGGGCGTGGGTCTGGCCATCGCTACCCATGTGAGCAACGCCGCTCCTTTCTGCGTGGACTATGATTCCATTGTGCTTTGGATAGAGCAGGACGGTTCTCTGCATATCTCGTCCGGTATTCCGGAGATCGGCCCCGGCTCCACCACTGGAGTCATCCAAGTGGCTTGTGACCTGGTGGGCGTACCTTTTGCAACCACTGTGATGCAGTTTGGCGATACAGCCTCCAGTCCCTTTGATATCGGTAGCCACGCCAGCCGGACCATCTATACGGTCAGCCAAGTCCTGGCGGAGGTCGCCCCTAAGCTGCGTCAGAGTATCTTTGAGTACGCGGCGGCACATCTGGAGGTCAGTGCTGAGCAGCTGGACATGGTCGACGGGATTATCTCCGGCGGCGGCAAGGAAATTACCTTAAAGGAACTGGCCTATCAGGCCCACCTAAACGGTAAGCAATTCCTGGTGTCCGGCAACAAGGTACCTCCCAACTCTCTGCCTTGGTGCGCTCAGGCAGCTGAGGTCGAAGTGGATATGGAACTGGGTCTGATTAAAGTGCTCAAGATTGTAGCCGCTCATGACGTTGGCAAAGCGGTTAACCCCAGGTTGTGTGAGGGTCAGATCGAAGGCGCCGCCCTGATGGGTGTAGGCTACGCACTGAAGGAAGAAATGGTTTATGAAGTGGGAACCGGCTTCTACAATAACGGCCTGCACAGGTATATGCTGGCCACTGCCAATGATCGTCCGGAAATTGTTCCGATTCTGGTGGAGAGCAACGATCCGGCCGGCGTATTTGGCATGAAAGGACTGGGGGAAGTTGGTCTGAACGCCATTTTGCCGGCCATCTTCTCCGCAGTGGAGGATGCCGTCGGCGTCCGGTTTAACGTGGCTCCGATAACTCCCAGCCGCTTTCTGGCGGGCATGAAACCGTTTGCTTAGTGTTAACCAGTGTTTCCCGGTATTTTCCGCCTGCCTCGTCGTGAGTTAACGGGCGTCCGGGGTAGTAGATCAGCATAGAGAGCATAGAAGAGGTATTTAGGATATTTACGGCATTTACGACATTTACGAAAAGCTGCATGTCACTTTATTTGCCCCCGTCTGTTATTTTAGACGGGGGCATTTTGCCGGCGTTTCTTAATGTCCACTTTTTGGGTGGGTGATTTTAGGGGCAGCAGCCGGCGCCAGTTTACTAAGCGCTAATTATCATTAGTTACTGGTCACTGAGCGTCCGATTACTGGTCAGCATCGAGCCGGCTCGTAAAGTTGTTATTAACCGTGCGCTCATACTCTTCGAGAAATCGCTTACGGTTAATAACTATAATTAACCAACAGTTATGCTTCCTCGGATAAAAAAGTTGACGCCCGCTGATGAATCTGATAATATTGGGGCAGCGAAAATCACCTTGAAATTGGTCCCGCGAGGCCGGTAAGGGTTCATAGATTATGCTTGGCGTGCCTTTGCGCCTGTCTCTATGCCAACTTTACCGATGAGACAGGCTTTTTAGCGTGCTTTAGGCGGTTATTTTTATGGGAGGTGGCAAACCGTGGCGGAATGGAAGCCAAAGGCCCGGCTCATGGACAGCGATGGTATAAGGCGTGTGATTACCCGTATGGCCCATGAAATTATTGAGCGCAATAAGGGTACCGATGATATGGTGCTGATTGGCATCCGCCGGCGGGGCGTGCCGCTGGCCCGCCGGCTGGCCGATAAAATTAAGGAAATTGAGGGTAGCGTGGTACCGGTGGGCGTGCTGGATATTACCCTGTACCGGGACGATTTGACTACTTTGGGGCGTCAGCCGGTGGTGCGGCAGACGGAAGTGGCTTTTTCCATTGAAGGTAAACGGATCATCCTGGTGGATGACGTGCTCTTCACCGGGCGCACGATCCGGGCCGCTCTGGACGCGATAATCGACCTGGGACGGCCGCGCTACATTCAGTTAGTTGCGCTGGTGGATCGGGGGCACCGGGAGTTGCCCATCCGGGCCGATTACGTCGGCAAGAACGTCCCCACTTCCCGGCGTGAAGAGGTGGCGGTGCGGCTGACGGAAACAGACGATACAGATGAAGTGGTGATTATGGAAAAGACATAGTGCATGGCGCATCCTTTTAAGACGGTCCCGCGAGGCCGGCAAGGAGAGCCAAGCGTCAATTGCTCTGCCGGCCTCCGTCGGGTTGTGAATCAACCCGGGAGGCCTTAAATTTTGTGGTGGAGGGGAACAGCAATGTACAAATATAAAGACTTGCTGGAAATTCGGACACTGTCTGCCGAAGAAATCGGTTTTCTTTTGGACACTGCCGGACCGATGAAAGAAATTATCAAGCGGCAGATTAAAAAGGTGCCTACTTTACGCGGCAAAACGGTGGTGACTCTGTTTTATGAAAACAGCACCAGAACCCGCGGCTCTTTTGAGCTGGCGGCCAAATATATGAGCGCCGACGCGATTAATATCTCCGGGTCTTCCAGCAGCGTAGCCAAAGGGGAAAGCCTGTATGACACCGGCCGTACTCTGCAGTCTCTGGGGGCCGACGTGATCGTGCTCCGGCACCCCATGGCCGGCGCGCCGGAACTGTTGGCCCGGTCGGTGCAGGCGGCGGTGATTAATGCCGGAGACGGGGCTCATGAGCATCCTACCCAGGCGCTGTTGGATATGTTTACGGTACGGGAGAAAAAAGGCGGTTTGGCTGGGCTGCGGGTGGCCATTGTGGGCGACGTGCTGCACAGCCGGGTGGCCCGCTCGAATATCTGGGGGTTCACTAAAATGGGGGCCGAGGTCAGGGTTTGCGGCCCGGCTACCTTGTTGCCGGCCGGAGTGGAGGAGACCGGCGCGCTGGTTTTCCATCAGCTGGACCAGGCCTTGGCCGGGGCGGACGTGATTATGATGCTGCGCATCCAAAAAGAGCGGCAGCAGCAGGGCTTGTTTCCCGGGCTGCGGGAATACGCCAGGCTTTACGGCCTGAACGAGCGGCGGCTGGCGCTGGCCGCCGGGGACGCGCTGGTTATGCACCCCGGCCCGATGAACCGCGGGGTAGAAATTACCGCGGCTATCGCCGACAGCAACCGGGCGGTGATCGAGGAGCAGGTAACAAACGGGGTGGCGGTGCGTATGGCGCTGCTTTATCTACTTAGCGGGGGAGGTGCCCAGGCATGAAGCTAATTATCTCACAGGGGCGGATTCTGGATCCGGCTGTCGGCCGGGACGAAATAGCGGATTTGTACGTGGCGGACGGAGTGATCAGCGCGCCCTTTGCGCCGGATCGGGAAACCAGGCTGATTGACGCCGCCGGCCGGTTGGTGACGCCGGGATTGATTGATATGCACACCCATTTGCGGGAGCCGGGCTTTGAATATAAGGAGACTATTGCCAGCGGCACGGCGGCGGCGGCCCGGGGCGGCTTCACCGCCGTGGCCTGTATGCCCAACACCAGGCCGGTCACGGATAACCGGGTGACGGTGGAGTATATTAATCAGCAGGCGGCGGCTACCGGTTTGGTTAAGGTTTACCCGATTGGGGCGATTACCAGGGGCAGCCTGGGCAAGGAACTGGCCGAAATGGCGGATATGCGCGCAGCCGGCGCGGTTGCCTTTTCAGACGATGGCCGGCCGGTGGCGGACGCCGGCCTGATGCGCCGGGCCATGCAGTATTGCGGGATGCTGGCCGGGGTGCTGATCTCCCATTGCGAGGAGCAAAGCCTGGCCGGGGACGGAGTGATGCACGAAGGCGCCTATGCGACTGTCCTGGGTTTAAAGGGCATCCCCGCTTCCGCCGAGGAAGTTATGGTGGCCCGGGATATTATTTTGGCGGCGGAAACCAAATGTCCGCTGCACTTAGCTCATCTCAGCACCGCCGGTTCGGTGGCCTTGGTGCGGGAGGCCAAAAAGCGGGGCGTCCCGGTAACGGCGGAAGCGACGCCGCACCACTTTACTTTAACGGACCGGGCGGTGGGTGATTATGATACCAACGCCAAGGTTAATCCGCCTTTGCGCGGCGAAGCGGATGTGCAGGCTATTCGGGACGGATTGGCGGAGGGCGTCATTGACGTCATTGCCACTGATCACGCTCCCCATTCTTTTGACGAAAAAAACGTAGAGTTCGACTTGGCGCCCTTTGGCCTGGTGGGTTTGGAGACGGCGGTGGGACTGGTGTGGACCGAACTGGTGCACACCGGCCTTTTGACTCCGCTGCAGGCGGTACAAAAGCTTTCGGCCAACCCGGCCCGCATCCTGGGCGTGGCGGGCGGCGCTCTGACCGTAGGAGCAAGCGCGGATATTACGATTATCGATCCGCTGCTTGAGGAAACAGTGGATCCAGCTGCTTTTGCCGGCCAGAGCGGGAATACTCCCTTTGCCGGCCGCCGACTGCAGGGCTTGCCGATCCTGACTGTTGTGGCCGGGGAGATCAAGTACGAAAGATAAATACTAATTATTTTCGGAGGTTGGGGTTCATGTCCCAGTTGCTGCAGGTGGAAATAATCAGTAATGCAAACCCGGCGCCTAATGTTTATGTGCTGGAATTGGATGCGCCAACCCTGGCGCAAGAGGCCAGGCCGGGTCAGTTTCTGCATCTTCATTGTGCTTCGGGCCAGGATCCTTTGCTGCGCCGGCCCATCAGCATCCACGGGGTCAATCGCCAAACCGGGCGGGTGCTGGTGATGTTTCAGCTGGCGGGCCGGGGCACCGCGCTGCTGGCGGAACGGCGGGATGGGCTGCTGGAGGTGATGGGTCCTTTGGGTCACGGGTTTACCTTGGTCCGGGCAGGGCAAACCGGACCAACTGCCGGTTCGGGCAAGGGCAAGATCATTGTGCTCGGCGGCGGTATCGGCGCCGCGCCGCTTTTTTTCCTGCTGCAGGAATTGGCGGCGGCTAATGGGCATGAGGCCCCGCCGGTGCGGGTGTTGCTGGGCGCCAGGAGCGCCGCCCAGCTCCTTACTGTGGAGCCGGCAGCAACCTTGGGTTATCAGGTGCAAATTGCTACTGACGACGGTTCCGCGGGGCTGCATGGCCCGGTAACCTGGCTGCTGGCGGAGGAACTTAAGCAACCGGCGGAGTTTGTCTATGCCTGCGGTCCGGCGTCGATGCTGAAAGCGGTGTGCCAGTTGCTGGCCGAGGCCGGGGTACCGGGAGAGGTGGCCCTGGAGGAACGGATGGCCTGCGGAATAGGCGCCTGCCTGTCCTGCGTTTGCGCGACGCGGCAAGCAGGCGGGGAGGAACATTACCGGCGGGTTTGCGTGGACGGGCCGGTATTTAACGCGGCGGAGGTGGTGTGGCGGTGAGCACAGTGGTGAATACTACGGTCAACCTGGGCGGTATCCTGATGCGGAATCCTGTCACTACCGCTTCCGGCACTTTTGGGTTCGGGTTTGAATATCAGCCTTATTTGGATTTGCGGCGTTTGGGAGCCATTACCGTTAAGGGCACTACCCCATTGCCCCGCCGGGGCAATCCCCCGCCGCGGATTGCCGAAACGCCGGCCGGGATGCTTAACGCCATCGGCCTGCAAAATTCCGGCGTGGACCGGGTGAAAGAGGAAATCTTACCCCGGCTGGCCGCACTGGGCGTGCCGGTGATTGTCAATATTGCCGGGGATACCGTGGCGGATTACGCTCTAGTGGCCCGTAAGCTGGACGGGGCGCCCGGCGTGGCCGGTCTGGAGATCAATATTTCCTGCCCCAATGTGAAAAAAGGGGGGCTTCAGTTTGGCAGCGACCCCCAGGGGGCGGCCGAAGTGACCAGGGCGGTGAAGTCGGTTACCGGGCTGCCGGTGATGGTCAAACTCTCGCCCAATGTCACCGATCTTGTGGCTATGGCGGAAGCGGTTGCCGCCGCCGGGGCTGACGCTTTGTCGATGATTAACACTTTGCTGGGCATGGCGATCGATGTGGAGCGGCGCCGGCCTTTGTTAGGCAATGTTACCGGCGGCCTTTCCGGTCCGGCTGTCAGACCGGTAGCGGTGCGGGCGGTGTGGCAGGTGTATAAGGCGGTGCGGCTGCCTATTTTGGGCATGGGCGGCATTGGCAATGCCCGGGACGCGCTGGAATTTATCCTGGCCGGGGCTACCGCCGTGGCCGTGGGCACGGCCAATTTTGTCAATCCCCGGGTTACGGTTGAAATTATCGCAGGGATCGAAGATTACATGCGGCAAAACGGCTTCCAGGATATTAATGAACTGATCGGTCTGGCCCACCGATCGGGGGAGTGAACAGCTTCATTGATTTTTTATATTTGACATGCTAATTAAGACACTGCTTTGCGGTAAACCGCGGTCGCCCAGGTCAAAGTAATGATCAGCAGCGGCACGATTACGCCAAAGGCGACAATGGTTTCCCGGTTGGCAATCAAGCCTGCCGCCAGTTTTCTGGAAGCCTCAACCGTATAGTACATCGGATTGATGTGGGCGATGGCCCTAATCCATACCGGCCCCAGGGACAAGGGGAGCAACACCCCCGAAAGGAGGGTCAGGGGCAGCTGCAGGCTGATCATCACCGCGGAAAGGCTGTTGGTTTGTTTTAAAATTAGCCCCATACTGGTTGCCCAGGCCGAAACCATGGCCGTGAGCAGGCACAGCAGAA
>WQUS01000296.1 GCA_009781965.1 Bacillota bacterium
CATGGCTAACCAGGACTACCGGGACGGCAATCGGGACGACGCCCGAACCGGCAGCTGCGTCAAAGATAACACGTGGATTAACCGCTACAAAGAATATTTGCGCGGCCGGTTCAGGCCGGGGGAATTGGAAGTAGTTCTGGATTGCGGCAACGGCAGCTGTTCCCTGGTAGCGCCGGATTTGCTGCGCTCCCTTGGCTACCGCGTGACGGAGCTTTTTTGCACCCCGGACGGCAACTTCCCCCACCGGGCGCCCAATCCCGCCCTGCCGGAAAATGTAACCGCCTTATGCCGGCTGGTCGTTGAAGCAGGCGCGGCGGTGGGCATCGCTTACGACGGGGACGGCGACCGGGTTGCTTTCGTGGATGAAACGGGACAAGCCCTGGCCAATGATCGGATCCTGGCTTTACTGGCCCGATATTTATTGACCAAGAGCGGCGACATAGTCGTCTATGATTCGAAATGTTCCCTGCTTGTGCCGGAGGAAGTGGCCCGCAGGGGCGGTGTGCCCCGCCTGGCCCGCTCCGGGCACGGCTTTGTCAGCGCCGCATTTCTGGAGAGCCAAGCCTTGCTGGCCGGCGAATTAAGCGGCCATTTTTTCTGGCGGGATTTGGGTTTCGACGACGGTATCTACACCTCGTTAGTACTGCTGGAGTTACTGCAGCAAAGCCGGAGTTCTCTCTCCCAGTTCGATCAAGCCCTGCCCAAATATTTGATCACCCCGGATATCCGGCTGCCCTTTCCGGGCGACGCGGCGGCATTGGTTGAACAGGCAGCCCGGAAGCTGGCCCCATACCCCATCTCCCGCATCGACGGGGTACGGCTGGAGTTTCCTGATTGCTGGGGCATGGTCCGGCCTTCGATCACCGAACCAATCTTAACTTTGCGTTGCGAAGGAAAAACCAAGGCCAGGCTAACCTTTATAACGGACTTAATATTAGCGGCCCTGCCGGCCGAAATTAGCAGCCAAGCCGAAGAAGTATTAAAGAAAATAATTGATGCCTAAAAATACCTGTTTACCCAAAGGCATATATAATAGGCCGGGCCATGTGGGGCGGCAACGAAAACAACTTTGATGTTATGATAAGCATAGTGGAAGATTTGCAAAAAGATAAAGAAAGCCCCTGGCTGCTTATGCCTTTAAGGTAAAAAAGCCTCCCTTGGTTTACCTTGCAAAGCCGATTGACAATACCACCATTGTGCGCTGTACGGCATAGCAAAGCAGGCTGGCTCGTCAAATCAAGTTCTCTGCCCAGGGAACAATTACACATCTCCGCCGTTTGCAAACAGGCTGTCATAAACCGCCTGGATTTCTTTTATATCTTCTGCCGTATGGCATTTCTTCCATTCGTAAACAATATCCTCGGCCAGGGTATAGGGATCATCGGGGACTGCTTCATGAAACTCATTGTCGCCGTCTTCCGCATATTGCAGCAGACCGTACAAAATTCCTTTGCAGTATTCTTTTTCTTCTTTGATCATGCCAAGGTTTCTGAGCTGTTCCATTTGTTGCAGATAGCCGGCCAATGTAGAAGTGAGCATTTCATAATCTGTAGGCGCTTGATGACACCAACGCATTTGCCCGTCGTTATCCCACAAGTCTTCTACCTGGATCGAGTTTAAACTGCCGAACACTTCATCGGCAACGGTACCGGCATTAAAACCGGTAAGTGAAGCTTTGGCCATGGCGACAATGCGTTCCGCTAAATCCTCTTCTTCGCACAGCCGGACTAATATTTCCAGCGCCGATTCCCGGTTTAATGCTTTAACAAACTTAAGTTGGTTATTACGGTTATTCTCTTCCATACCCAACCTCCAGGAATTTCTGTAACCATTTGATTTGGATCACTATCCAGTTAACTTCACAGTCCCTAGCTTGCTTTTAAGCCGTTTCCTATAATTTTCGGCCTCGCGCAATCTGGTTATCCCGCAGGGGCCGTCCCGCATAGAACTTGCACACAACATCCCTACGGCCGTTTTGACCAGCAGCAGTGTTTGGCTTTGCGGCCGCTGCCGCAGGGGCAAGGGTCGTTGCGGCTGATCCCCTTCCAATTGAGCAGCGCCTGCCCGCGTAACGCGGACATAATCGCCCCAGGCGATTGGCCAAGTTTGGCCGACCGGATTATTTCCTTCATTACCGGCTGGGCGTGGGAGAAAAACTTTTCCAGGCCCGGGCAAAGATAATTCAAATTAGGCTCCTGCTCCGCCGACAGCACAAACCGATCCTTGGGACAGCCGCCGTTGCACACCTCCAGCCAAGTACAAGAGCGGCACCGGCCGGGGAGGCCATCCCGTTTATGCTCGCCAAAGCGGCGCTGTACCGCCGCATCGACCAGCGCGCCAAGATGGGCGGAGTAAAGATCGCCAATCCGATAATCTTGGGTCACGAAATGATCGCAAGAGTAGACCCCGCCATCCAGCTCCACAATCAACACCCGGCCGCAGGTGGGCGCCATCCAGCACAGCCCGGCGCCCCCGCCGCCCCACACCCGCGCCGTTTCGGCAAACAATTGCACATCCAAACGCCCCAGATCGTGAAAGGCCCATTCATCAAAGACCGCGCACAGAAAATCACCGTAGCCTGCGCCGGTTACGCTGTCGGGGGTCACCCTGCCGTCGGAGTCTCTGCGCACAATGGGAATGAATTGGATCCATCCGGTATCCAGGCCGCGCAGCCCATGATAAGTTTCCAGCGGCTCCTGAGCGGCCGCATCGGTCACCGTGCACAACAAATCAGGCTGGATCCCGTGGGCCTGCAAGCGGCGCACCGCGCTGACCGCGCCCCGGTAGGCGCCCTTCCCGGCCGCGTCCTGACGGTACCGGTTGTGCAGCCATTCGGTACCGTCAATGCTCAACCCCACGTCAAAATTAGCGGCGGCCAAAAAAGAACACCACTCATCATCAAGCAGCAAACCGTTAGTCTGCAGATTATTCCGGCAGCGCCAACCATCCGGGAGGTAACGATCTTGAATATTGACCGCCAACCGGTAAAAATCCAAGCCGGCCAAGGTGGGCTCGCCGCCATGCCAGACAAAACTAACCTCCGGCCCGGGGCTGGCTTCCAGATACTGACGGATGAATATTTCCAGCAGTTCCTCCGTCATCCGGAGCCGGCCCATATTTTTTTCGGCATCCGAGACCTTGTGGTAGTAACAGTAGCTGCACTGCAGATTACAGCGGGAGCCGACTGGTTTGGCCATCACCGCAAAGGGCTGGGCCGCCTTGAACGTTTCTCCCGGCATCAGGGCTTACCTTTCAAATGTTCCCCGAAGAAAGCAAATACCTTGTTCCAGGCGTCGATCGCCTGTACCGGGCGGTAGGATTCGCCGGTGTAATTCCAAAAAGCGTGTCCGGCGCCGTTGTAACGGTGGAAAGTATAATTTTTGCCGTGTTTTTTCAGTTCTTCCTCATGGCGATCCACTTCCTTCGGCGTAGGGAATTGATCATCGTTGCCAAACAGCCCCAGCAGCGGGCAGTTCAATCGGCTGGTCAGGTCGATGGGAGCCACCGGCTGCGCCGGCGACAGTTCCTCTTTAGCCATAATGACCCGTCCGCCCCAACAGTCCACCGCCGCGTTCAGGTTCTTGACCCTACAGCCGGCGAGAAAAGAGTGGCGTCCGC
>WQUS01000297.1 GCA_009781965.1 Bacillota bacterium
ACTCAGCCGGTTTGCAGCGCACCCGCATGTCTTTGCTGAAGCGGCGGCGGGATAAGTCCTCTTTAATCCAGGCATCCACAAAACCGTAGAATTCCCGGTAATTCCGTTCCTCCAGCTGGATTTGCGCCGGAAAACCGGCTTGTACTATTTGTTCCTGAAAATATCTTTCGGCCATCTCGTGGGCCAAGCCGTCCATTTTAGCTGTTTCCCAGCGGTAGCCATTATCGGTGAGCCATTTATGCAAGTGGTAAAACAGGTTGCTGGAACATACGTAAAGATAATCTGCCTGAGTTACTCCCGCTTCATCGAGCATTTCCATGACCTTGTTCAATACCATTTCTTCAATGGTAATACTGTTTTTCCAGGTTAGCGGCAAGTCCCGACGGTAAATGCGCACCGGATCTTCACTGACCAGCACCAGAACTTCGGAAAAGGCTCTGCAACCGCCGCCCGCATCTTCAATATACCAGTTTGTCATCGGTGACCTCTTTGTTTTTTACTGCTTTTTTTGCTTTACCAAGTTGATTTCTATTGCTTATCAGATATTATATGATATTATAGCACAAGCGAATGTTAAATGTCTTGGCTTGTTTACAGCCTGGGAGGGATACCATGTCAATTTTCATTTGCGATGTTTGCGGAGGAGAAATAGCTCTGCATGAAGGGATCTTAACCTGGTCCAGAACCAACGACACTTTGTCTAATTTTAAACTGACCCATAAGAACGAAGCCGGCGGCGGATATGTCTGCCGTCCGGAAGAAAACAACCGTTTTCAGGATCTCTACACTTTGGCTCTGTTGAGCGGTTATTTGGCATTTACCAAATATCTTCTGGAACGCTGGGAAAACGGGTTTATCCTTAAAGACGCCGAGATGTTGGAAAAGGTGATGCAGCAGCTGAACATGCACATGCATGAGAAGTTGCTGCTGTTAACGGAAGATGAGGACTGAATAGGACAATCCCGGTTGTGAAACCGGGATTGTCGGGAATTACTGTCCATAGGTTCGGTGATTAAGGCTTCATGTTGTAATCTTTAGCCAGCGCTTCGAAGGCCGGCTTGGAATTGCGAATTACCTGCATATCTATGCAGTAGGAAAGCCTGACGTGACCGGGTCCGCTGAAACCGCTGCCCGGAACAAGCAGCAGGTTATATTTTTGGGCTTGCTGCACGAAGGCCACATCATCGTCAATGGGGCAGCGGGGGAAGAGATAAAAGGCTCCCATTGGCTTGTCCAACTTAAACCCAACCCCTTTCAGAATATCATAAAGGGCGTCACGCTTTTCCCGATACTCCTCAATATTGACACTTTCATGCTGCAACGGCACTATCAGGCGCTGGGCCAGAGCCGGCGCGTTCACAAAGCCCAAAGTACGGTTGCAGAAAACCATGCCCTCCAATAAAAGCGCTGCATCGCTGATGGCCGGGTTGACGGCGATATAGCCAATCCGTTCGCCGGGCAAAGCCAGATCTTTGCTGTGGGAATTCACGATAATAGAATTTTTGATGTGCTTAAAGATATGGGGTACGGTTACACCGTCATAAACTATTTTGCCGTACGGTTCGTCTGAAAGTACATAAATAGCGGTCCCCAGTTCCCGTTCCTTTTCCTCCAGCAGCCTGGCCAGGGTAGCCAGTGATTCGGCCGGATATACCGCCCCGGTAGGGTTGTTGGGTGAATTCAGCAGTATCGCCCTGGTTTTTGGCCCCACGGCCGCCGCCAAGGCCTCCGGGTTAAGCTGAAAGTTGTCATGGGTGGGTACTTCTTTAAAGGTACCGCCATGATTGTCGATGTAAAAACGGTATTCCACAAAATAGGGCGTTGGTATAATTACCTCTTCCCCGGGGTTTAACAATGTCTTTAAAACAACATTTAAAGCTCCCCCGGCGCCGCAGGTCATCACCACATGATCGGCGGTAACCGGCTGCCCTGATTCTTCCGCCTGCACTTGGGCTATTGCCTGTCTGGTTTCAAGGTATCCAGCGTTGCTCATGTATCTGTGCATCCCGGGCAGGGGATTTTGGGCCAATTGCAGCAGTTCCCGGTGAAAGGCAGCGGGAGGCTCAACGTTGGGGTTGCCTAGGCTAAAATCATACACTTTATCGGCGCCATAAATATTCCGCAGTCTTTCTCCTTCCTCAAACATTTTTCTGATGAAAGACGCGTTAACTAAAGATTCTCCAACTTTACCGGCAATAGGCATCAAATAGACCTCCTTGATTTTTATATCTGAAATTTCTGGATCTAAATTATTAATTTCTGGTTGCGGCGCTAAATACCTGCAACAAGGTAAGCTATTTTCATATCATGACCGGGAAGAATGAATTTATAATAAACACACTCTAAAAAAGAGGTTTCCAAGGGAGTTTTGCTGAATTTCCTATTTGGTTTGAAGTAAAAACTTTGAAGTAAAAACATGGGGGGATGAATGATGATGAAGAAAACATTGTGCCTGATACTTTCTTTGCTGGTGCTGACGGCGCTTGTTGCCGGCTGCGGCACTAAACAGGAAGCTAAACAGGAAGCTAAACAGGAAGCGCCTAAAAAAACCTTGGTGGTCGGTATGGAGCTGGCCTATCCGCCTTTTGAAACCAAGGACGCCGATGGCAACCCCAGCGGCGTGAGCGTCGATATTGCCAAAGCGTTTGCCGACTACATAGGTGAGGACATCAAAATAGAAAACATCGCCTGGGACGGTCTGATTCCATCGCTGCAGACAGGCAAGGTGGATATGGTGATCTCCTCAATGACTATCAGGCCGGACCGCCTTAAACAAGTTGATTTCTCAGATCCTTATGCCAATTCTTTGCTGGCGCTGTTAGTGAACAAGGATTCGGGCATTAAAACCATTGACGATTTGAATCAGCCCGGTAAAAAAGTAGCGGTAAAAAGCGGCACTTCCGGTTATTTTTACGCCACTGATAACCTGAAAAAAGCCCAGTTAATTGTGCTTGACAGCGACAGTGTTTGCGCTACGGAAGTAGCCCAAGGAAAAGCGGACGGCTTTATCTACGACCAGCTTACTATCTACCGCGACTGGCAAGCCAACCTGGCCACCACAAACGCCATATTTATTCCATTCCAAGGCGTAGAGAAATGGGGCGTGGCAGTGAAAAAGGGCGATACTCAGCTGCTTAATCAGTTGAACGATTTTATTAGAAAATACCGCGCCGACGGCGGTTTTGATCAGCTGACCCAAAAGTACTTACCTAATGAAAAGGAAGCTTTCGATAAATTGGGCTTTAAGTGGTTCTTTGATTTGAATTAAGGGGCTGATGGGGATCTTTAGAATTTTCCTCTCGGACAAACAGGGAAAAACACCGCCGGGTAAGGCGGTGTTTAACCTATTTATTGCCATAGCGATGATACTGTTGTTTTTATACCTTTCATTGCTGAGAACCGGTTATCATTTTGATTTTAGTATTTTAGTCCGCTACAAAGTATGGATCTGGCAAGGCTTTTTTATGATTATTAAACTTAGCGCTGTCAGCCTTGTGCTCAGCCTGCTCCTGGGGCTTGTAAGCGCTGTCGGACGCGGCTCGTCATGGCTGCCTTTGCGTTACTTATGCGATATCTATATCAAATTTATTCGCGG
>WQUS01000298.1 GCA_009781965.1 Bacillota bacterium
CGGCGTTTACGACGAACCAAGGGCAGTCCTCAAGCAGATCCCGGGGCTGGAGTTAATGGAACTGGCCGAAGCGCGGGAAGACAGCCTCTGCTGCGGTATGGGCGGCGGCCGGATCTGGATGGAAACACCGGTCTCCGAAAGGTTCTCCAACCTCCGTTTGGAGGAAGCCATTGCCCTTGGCGCTCAGGAACTGGTTACCGCTTGTCCTTACTGTATCACTAACTTTGAGGACAGCCGGGTGGTGCTAAATTATGACGAGGCCATTCAGGTTAAGGATATCACCGAAGTCTTACAGGAAGTGATTTAACATGACCCAGACAGGCGGAGCAGCGGAGATGAAAAATGTGGCCACAGAGGTGATCTGCCATTGTTTTGCCGGCCAGGAATGGGTCCAAACCCCGCTCTGGGTGCCCAGCGAAATGGAACTGACCGTTTATGTCAATCAGCAGGAACTGCTGACGATCCTGTGCACGCCAACCAAACTGGATTTTTTGGTGCTCGGCTTCCTGTACGCGGAGGGCATTATCGCCGGCATGGACGACGTGGCCGCCATGAAGCTGGATCAAGAGGTATTGCTGGCCGACGTGAAACTTGTTAATCAGACCTTTCAATTGCCGGTCCAGCGCACCAAGACCTCCGGATTTGGCGGCGGTACGACTTTTAAACACCAGGGACAGCAAGTAGTCTCTGATTTTGTCGTCACGCCGGCAGCAGTGCTGGCGCTGATGAAACAGTTTTTGGAACAAATGGAGCTTTATAAACTCAGCGGCGGCGTGCATACTTCCGCCCTGGCGGACAGCGGAAACCTGCTGATCATTGCCGAAGATATCGGCCGCCATAACACTTTGGACAAGATCCAAGGGGAATGTCTGTTTAAGCAGCTGCCCACTAAAGATCGATTGCTGTTAAGCACCGGCCGTATTTCATCGGAAATGCTGCTCAAGGCAGCTAAAATGCAAGTACCGGTGGTTGTTTCACGCCATTCGCCAACCGGAAAATCCGTTGCCCTGGCGGCTGACTTGGGGATCACCCTGGTCGGACATGCCCGGGGAGAGCGGTTGCAGGTCTATTCTCACCCGGAACGGCTTGGCTGCGCCGCAAGATAAAGGAGAAGGAAAGACGAGGTGAACAAAGTATGGCCAATGCAATAAAGGAAAAAATCCGCCGGCTGGCTAAAAGCCGCGGCGGCAATGAATATGGCGACGTAATGGTCGTCGGCGGCGGCATCAGCGGTATCCAGGCCTCCCTGGATTTGGCCGCCGCCGGTTTTAAAGTCTATCTGGTCGAAAAATCGCCCAGTATTGGCGGCCACATGGCTCAGTTGGACAAAACCTTTCCCACCAACGACTGCTCCATGTGAATACTCTCGCCCAAACTGGTCGAGGTCGGCCGGCATCCCAATATAGAAGTTTTAACCTATACCGAAGTGGAGCGCATCGCAGGGGAAGCGGGGGATTTCAAAGTAACCCTGACCAGGAAGCCCCGCTACATCATCGAAGACAAATGCACAGGCTGTACCACCTGTGTGGAGTACTGCCCGGTATCCTATCCGGACCAGTACAACCAGGAAATATCGGACAACAAAGCTGTTCATATTTACTTTGCCCAGGCCATACCGTTGATCGCTTATATCGACGAAAGCTGTCTTTACCTGAAGGAAAATAAATGCCGCATTTGTGAAGGGGCTTGTAAAAACAAGGCCATTGACTTAACTCAAAAACCGCGGCAGGAAGAAATCAGCGTCGGAGCGATACTCCTGAGCCCTGGTTTTGAACCATATGATCCGGCCACCATGGCGGAATATCATTACCGCGAATTTCAAAACGTGGTCACTAGTATGGACTATGAGCGGCTGCTCTGCTCCACCGGTCCTTACCAAGGTGAAATCCTGCGTGCTTCCGATCAGAAGCATCCGCACAAGATTGCCTGGATCCAGTGTATCGGCTCCCGCCAGGTCAGAGAAGGGGCCAACAGCTATTGTTCCGGGGTCTGCTGCACCTATGCCCAAAAACAGGTAATTTTGACCAAAGATCACGACGCCGAAGCCAGCTGCACCATCTTCCATAACGATATCCGCTCCCATGGCAAGGATTTTGAGCGTTATTTTGCCCGGACCGAGCAGCTGCCTGAGGTCAGATTTATCAGAAGCTACGCTTCCATCGTCAGGGAAGACCCGGAAACCAAAAATGTCACGGTCCGGTATGCCACTGCTACGGAAGGCGTCAAAGAAGAGTCATTCGATATGGTGGTATTATCCGTCGGTTTGAATCCGCCCTTGGATTACGAAACTATCGCCGCCAAGTTCGGTATCGAACTCAACCACCACGGATTCAGTAAAGCCATGGCGGATAACCCCATGGAAACCAACCGGCCCGGCATATTTGTCAGCGGCGCCTTCCAGGGCCCCCTGGATATCCCGGAATCGGTCTTCAGCGCCAGCGGCGCCGGCGCCCAGGGCGGCGAACTGCTGGATTACCGGCGGGGCAACCTGGCCCGGGAAAGGATCTACCCGCCGGAAAGGGACGTCTCGGCGGAAGAACCGCGGATCGGCGTTTTTGTCTGCCACTGTGGCGCCAACATCGGCCGGATTGTAGACGTGCCCGCTACGGTGGAATACTGTTTAACCCTGCCCAACGTGGTCTACGCCCAGGAACAGCTGTTTTCATGCGCCACCAACTCGGCCAAGGAAATAACCGACATGACCAGGGAAAAAGGACTGAACCGGGTAGTCGTAGCCGCCTGCTCGCCCAGAACCTTGGAGCCGCTGTTCCGGGATACCCTTAGAGAAGCGGGCATTAATCAGTATTATTACGAAATGGCCAATATCAGAGAACATAACTCCTGGGTCCACTCCAAAGAAAAAGAAGCCGCCACCCAAAAAGCCCGGGATATTATCCGCATGTCGGTGGCCCGGGCCAAATACCTGGAGCCGCTGCAGGAATTCGACCTGCCGGTGAACAAAGCCGCGCTGGTGGTGGGCGGCGGCGTCGCCGGCATGAACTGCGCTTTGTCCATCGCCAAACAGGGACATGAGGTTCACCTGCTGGAAAAGGAAGCAAACCTGGGCGGCATGGCCAGAAAGATCGCCCATACCCTGGAAGGGCTGGACGTGCAGGCTTACCTTAACGATATCATCGCCCAGGTGTACGCCCATCCTTTAATCCATGTTTATACCGCCGCCGTTATTCAAGAAGCCGGCGGCTATATTGGCAATTTCACCACCACGGTCCAGTCGGACAAAGGAACCGCCGCTATCAAACACGGCGTGGCGGTCATCGCCATTGGCGCTGATCTATACCAGCCTACCGAATACCTTTACGGCCAGGACGAGCGGGTGATCACCCACCTGGAGCTGGACGAACGGCTGGCCCGGGGGGACGAAGAGATCAGCAGCGCCGAGAGTCTGGTGATGATCCAATGTGTCGGCTGCCGCAACGAAGACAGAGATTACTGCAGCCGGATTTGCTGCGGCGAATCAATCAAAAACGCGCTGCAATTAAAAGCATTAAACCCGGAGATGGATATTTACATCCTCTTTAGAGATATGCGCACTTATGGATTTAAGGAGGACTTTTACCGGGCCGCCGCCGCT
>WQUS01000299.1 GCA_009781965.1 Bacillota bacterium
TCTCATCGTAAAGTGCCTGATAGTCCTTAGGTGTAACGGCCGACACCTGCCCGATGTTATATTTCTGCAGCAAGGCTTTGACTTCGTCGCGCTTTCCGCCTTGGATTTTAGTGGCGGCCAGGCTTCGTAGGTCTACGAGCATTTTTTCCCAATCTTTTTCGCCCTGGCCGGCGGCAGGGGCTTGCTTCGGGGCCGGGGTATCAGGTGCGGTGATGGCCGGCTCCGTTTCGTTTGCCTTTGCCGGCACAGCGGATGCTGTGGGCGCCGGTTCGGGTGTTACATCGGTAACGGGGGTTCGGTCGGTAAATGGCGCGTGGGATGGCGCCGCTTGGAATGCCTGCAGGATTGAAAGCAAGAGGTTTTTTAGTTCCTGTGAGGCGTCCAGGGTTACGTTAATGTTAATGGCATTCATGCGTTTTCCTCCTTGGATATGTTGACTTTTAGAATATCCCTGTCGCTGGTGTACCCCAGTGTTGACAGGGTATCCTTGCGGACGTAAAGGGTGCCCACGATGGGTAGTTCCTGTGCTCCATGGATTTCCTGGAAGCGCACCGTGTTCTTGGTCTCTCTTTCAAACTCAAATAAAATTTGCATTGATAATTCCTCCCGTTTCTGCTAAAATTACGATAGATTGTTTTGCTATGCCCCTTCCACGGTTGCCGCCGTATGGGGGCGTTTTTTATTGCCGCTTGCGCCGTATGCGCCAGGCCAATGCCGTTAGGGCAAGGAATAGGGCTACGACGCATAACCAATCTGTACAAGACATTCCGGCCTCCTTATGGCGCGTATCCGGATAAATGGCTTATCCGGCAGTTCTGTAAATGATCCCACGCAGGCGATGAGATGATTGCCGTCGGCGTAGAGGATGTTTATATACCACATATAATCACAACCTTAAGTTATACATAATCTTCTGTGTTGCATTTTGGGCCAAGCTCAGGCAAACGGAAGATGGTATCCGCGTGGCACGGTTAGGACTCCTTAATTTATTTTTTCCATAGCCGTTAGCATGATCTGTATTGTTTCTGTGGTAAGTTGCGCAGCTTTGTCCTGAGCTTCGTATAGTTTAGTAATTTTCGCGTCTATTTCTGATAGTCGGGCGTCAATGCGCGTAGCCAGTACAAGGTTGCCGCGTTCTATAAGCTCTTGCTCGATGTATCTGGACGGTATGCCACTTAACTGCTCGTGGTACGGGTTTTGCTTTTCCAATGCAGGGGCCTCCTTTAATTACTATTTGTCACGAACATTATGCGACTATATGTTGTAATCTCCCCTCAGGGCACTTACTCGTACTGCCTTGAGCATAAGGAATGGTAGTTAGTTCGCTGTACTCAACTTGGTCAAGATATTTACATGTTCGAGAAAAAGCATTTTGCAAGCTCATTTCAGCATTTAGGCAGGACAATATTCCCATGACTTCTCTACAGGTTAGGGCATTATCTGCAAATATCCCTCTAATCTGTGCCAATATGTCCTGTTTGGTTTGTACCCAATTCTCTTCGGCCCCTATGGGGGCTTTTTCTATATCCATATTTTTCACCCGCCTTTCTCGTAATTTGTAGGGCAATTAAGCATAAAGTCCATGTTCTCCCAACTGACGATTGATTTGGTCATTCATTTTTTGCAGATCAAGCTTTTCCGAACATTCACACGTGAAAGTCGGGCTCTGAAAGGTTATACCTTCTTGCGTTGTTTGACGCTCCTGTACTCCCAATACGAGAGCGGCTATTTCTTTGGGTTCGCCTTTTATCGTTATTTCCATGGGGCCCATCCTCCTTTCTTCTCCGGCCTCTCCGGTTCCGCCGTCTTTATCGCTTCATTAATCATCATTTGAATTACACCGTTTTTTGAATTTCCCTGCCGCTCGGCTGTTTCGGTTAGCCATTTGTCAGCGGTTTCGGTTAAATAAAGGGTCGTTCGCTTCTTTTCCTGTTTCAAATCATCACGCCCTTGTTGACATTAATTTAATGCTGTTGTATTATTTTGGTAGAGGGTTGTTCTCGCCGTCAGCTACTGCGAATAGCTGACGATGGTTTAAGTTGAATAAATCTTCGAGTTTGCAGAGGACTTTGTATGAGGGGTCACGTTGAGCTGTTTCAAGCAAGTTAACGGCTTGATTGGTAATACCTACTTGCTGCCCGACATACTCCTGTGGCCAGCCCCTTTTGATTCGTTCTTGACGAATACACAAGGCTTTCATTAACGCTCCTTTCTCCTCTAATTTTCCAACTATTAGTTGGAATAAATACACTATACCAACTTACAGTTGGAAAGTCAAGAGGTTTTGTTATGGATTTAAAAAATAATTTTGCTTCAAAAATTCTGTATCTTAGGAAAACACACCAGCTTTCTCTGTCTGCTTTAGGCAATGCTGTTGGTATTAGCAATCAAGCCATCAGTCTATTGGAGCAGGGGAAGCGTTCCCCAAGCTTTGAGGTACTTATCGCCCTTGCCGACTACTTCGATGTATCCATTGACTACCTGGTGGGGCGGTCGGAGGAGCCAAAAATACATAAATGAAGGAATGATATTATATGAGAGACAAGAGTGAGCTGGATAATAAATTAACCAATGCAATAAACAGACTGCGTACGACATCCATTTCAACTAATGGTGCATACGATGCCCCTATTGACAAACAAAATTTAGAGAAGTTGCAGCGGGCTTCTGTTAAAGCCCTTACTGAGTTTAAAGAGGCTATTCTTGATTATCTTGACTAGCTTCTCCATTGCTTGTAGTTAATGTTATACCTTCATAGTAGATGAACTCCGATAATTCATCTTTTGCTTTTAGGTATGCATCATACAGGCTGTTAAGCTTTTCGTTATCGCTTTGAAATATCAAGTTGTACTTTTTTTCTGCCCCTGCCGGGCTTTTTTCTCTTGCCATTTAAGTAGCCTCCTTTTTATACTAAAGTGAAGATTTAACCGAAGCGGCTATGGTCAAAAGTATCTTTAATGACTACATGGGGACTTATGAAAGTGTTTTAGGTTTTGACGATTCCGAGTTCAACCCAGAGGCATAATCTAGTTTTTGCTTAAAAGGTATTCTTTCCACAATTTTTAAAACTTCCATAAATTCACTTATCGTGAGACCGTGCTCAACAGATATTGAGACTATCTGTTGAGCTATTTTTATATTCCGCTTTTGACGTTCTTCGTTCCTTATCATTGATTCACGCACATTAAATCTCTCCTTTCATATCACATATTTATTTGATGTCTGCCCAGCATTGGTATAGACGTTTTTCACTGGGTAGGGTGAAGGGGTGGGGCATGGGGCTGGCTCAAACGCAAACCTTCCTGACCTTTACCTTTGCCTTGCTCATTGGATTGCGGGCGATTTCTTTTTTCACCTGTTCCATGTTCCGTATATCCTCTCTGGCCAGGTAAGCCCTTACCAGTTTTACATTGATCCTGAACTGTGTGCCGGACATGCGAAATGGGATACAGCCGTTATGTATTTTTGCCTTGAGTTCCTCGCGCGGTATACCCAATTCTTTTATTGCTTGGGTCAAGTTTATCCAGTCTGACATGGGTGGCCCTCCTTATCCGTTACTTCAATATGCTTCCATAAGATTTGTAACATC
>WQUS01000300.1 GCA_009781965.1 Bacillota bacterium
GCCGGTTCCCGAAGAACGCCGCCGCCTTGGATTACAGCAATAGCGACGAAAGAGCCAGGATATTCAAGGGGCTGTTCTTCGCCGGCCGTTCGGCAGCCGACATCGGCCGGAAATACGGCTTAACGCCTAAGCGGGTAATGGAAATTATAAATGACTACCGGTAGCCTGTCACCGTCGTAAAAGTGCCCAGAATACGGCAACCTGCGCCGCTCCTATTGTGGCGCTTATTTTTATTGCCTATAATTGTAATATAACAATAAGAGAGGTGGCCGGATAGTGGGCGATAGTATACCGGTTCCGAAGTATAAGCGGTTTGATTTTAAGCATTCGGGACCAAAGACCGTCGGCCGGCGTGAGCTGGTCCATGAAGGGTTTACCAAACAGGCAAAGGATATGGAACAAAATAACAAAACTGAACCGACCGGGAGGATTCATTAAATGCAGTTTACCATTAAGAGCCAGGTTACAACAGTATTAAACAACCTGCAGGCCGACAAGGCCAAATATGGCAAGGCCAAGGACGATATACTGAAAAACATCTATCTGAGCGACGAAGGCAAGAAGGTGAGCCTGGCCGAAGCTGACGCTGCTTGGACGGTTGCTTTGCAGTCTGCGGCCGGCGCGCTGAATACCATTTATCAGAACGCTATTGATAACATCAAGGGCGCCCGTTTAAGCGGCAGCGACTTTCAGAACAGCCTGACCCAGGCGCTGAGCTTCATTAACCTGATGGACGGCAGCATTACCGACCGCATAGCCTTTGACCTGGCCCAGCCGCTCCTGGGTGATGCCCAGGCTATGAACCGGTTCTATGTCGTCCTGCTGGACAGGCTGACCCAGCCGTCCGTTACACTTGACACCCTGGCGGGCTTCTCTTCTTCTGTGGACATGCTTAAAAGGTTGCAGGATGAGACGGCGGGCACATTCAGCCGACCGTGGGGCAATGGCAAGATGGGGCTGCTGTTCGGTGACCCGTTCGGTGGCGAGGACCCGATGGGCGGCCCGGAGAACGTCAATTCGTTTAATCTAGCTATGGAATTAGTAACGGCATACATCAATAACCAGGTTGACGCCTACGAGGCCCACATGTCGGAGCTGCAGCAGACCTTCAGCGCCACGCCGGAACAGGTTGACAAGCTGTTCGATGGTAAACCGGTTCTGCCAGCCGGGCTGGCGCAATGAAGCTAATTGACCGGCTGCTGTTCAAAGTCCAACGTGATTCCGGGGAACTCAAGCTTGCGCCGTCCTTTGTGCGTTTTGATGCTGATAGTCAGCTATGGACGGCGGTCTGTAACCTTTGGAACGGCCGTAAGGGCGCCGGGATAGAGAGCATTACCACACAGCATAAAAGCCAGGAAGAGGCCGTTACTGCTGCCGAGGCCGTGGCGGCCCAATACCCAGGCCGTGGCCCGATTATATATGGCACAGAAGACTTAACGGATTAAAGGTGGTGGTTAACTATGAATGAGTACGGCGAACAGCCTAAGAAGCCAAGACGGGCTATAAAGCTTTCTACGCCTCAGGAGATACGGAAAGCACTGTCCAAGGTGGCCAACATGGCCCTAAATGGCGAACTCGAACCCAAACAGGCCAATGTGGTTATCTACGCCGCTAACGTCATCCTGGGGACCATCCGGACGGACGAGCAGCAGAAAAAGATTGACGAGCTGGAAAAAGCTATTTATGGAGATAAAACACCCCGGTCATAATTGGCCGGGTTTTTCTTTGGTAGTCCTTATGCTATAATATCACTGCAGCGTAAGCGCAAAGGGCGGTAGGCTTAGCCCCTGGAAAGGGGGTGACGCCTATGTCAATATACGAAACATTAATGATAATGTTTCTGTTTGGAAGTTTTATACTTTCAATATTGACATATATTTCTAAAAAGAAATAGCCGCCCCTGCCCTGGGTAAGCGGCTATTTCATCTGAAATAATTCGCAAGCCTACCGCCTTTAAAGCGGTTATGCTGGGGGGCTGACATGCGCAAACATGTCAGCCCTTTTATATATTATACACCGGCCGGGCGGTTTATACTATAGCGAATTTTTGACCGTAAGTTTGACCGCTTAGACCGCAATTTTGACCGATTAGAATCCGAAGTTCAATAGAACTGTTTTATACCTATAAGACGCACAAGCCTTGGTATATAAGGGCTTGCCGAACAGGGCATAATTATATTTTACACAATAAAAGCCAATCACGCCAACCGCTAGCCCGTTCCTTATTTTTCGGTTTAGGCCAGGAAACGGTGGATGAGGGCCGGAGTGACAAAGGTTTCGATTAACGCCGCCAGCACCAGCAGGGGCAGGATCACGACCAGATAAGTACCAATAACGCCGGACCAGGTAAACCGACCGGTTTTCCGCAGCCGGCCATAGTAAAATGACGCGCCGGCCGCCAGAAACAGCGCCCCCAATTCCGGAACTCCGTGGGGCAACAGACCGAAGAGCCAGATTTCAAAGCTAAACCGATGAAACAGCAAAGATTGCAGCTGCACGAAAAATCCACTTAGAGCACCGTTAAAAATCAGCACGACGACCGGCCAGATATTTCTAGTAAAAATACCCAACGCCAGAACCAGGATACTTACCGTGGCATTGCGGGCCAGAATGAACAAAAAAACATTATCCGGCATTTCCCGGCCGATTACCGCGCTTTTTATGGCGGCCAGATAATGTTCGGCCTGGCCCGCGCCCAGGATCACCGCCGCCAGATAACCGCCATAAGCAGCAAGCACAAAAATAGCAAAGCAGGTTAAGGCTTCCCGGTAATAATGTTTGATTTTTTTAATCTCTCCGACTACGACATTACCCGGCACATCATCACCCGGCCTTTGCATAGGTCATTTATATTAAATTCTTACGCTTGACGGCTATGAATGGTCCTTTTTTCTCTTTTTTTTGCGCCGGGGCTCAAAGTCATTGTAAAGAGGGAACATGTCCGGCTGATAGCTAATGCCGTCAAAGGCGACCTGATAAGACACATTTGGTTGGCGCAGCGCCAGACTGAGCACCCGGTCGAAGTCCAGCTCCAGAGAGCGGCAGGCGTAGTGGAGCAAACAATGGCCCGGGCGTAAATCGGCGCCTTGAAAGAATTTGAACTGCAGGGCCTTTTTTTGTCCCCGGCTATTGTAATAGGTAGTCACATGCTTAATGTCCGGTATAGACGCGAAATCCAGGGCTGTTTGCATATCCTCGGTATATGCTGTCCATACCCCTTCTCCCAGATACCAGATATCGTTCACTTTACGCACCTCCGGAATGGATCATCATTTATTCTATATGATTATGGCCTGCAGGTCTACTTACAGTAACAAATAATCAACCCCCGCCTGCAAAACGGGGGTTGATTATTTGCAATTGCTTACAATTTTTGCTTACAATTTTGCCGGCGCTTAGGCGGCGTGGAATTCTTGCTGCTTGGATTGTCAATTTCAGTCCAAGGCATACATACTACCAAGGAACAAAAGCTTTACCCCTTAGTCATGATTTCCTGAGCGAGTACTTCCAGAGTTTTCCCTTTGGTCTCCCGTTTAAAGAAGAGCAGGATAATCACACAAATTATCGCCGGCATAACAAACATG
>WQUS01000301.1 GCA_009781965.1 Bacillota bacterium
CGGCCAGGGGAATCATGGCTTTTTCCCCGGTGACAAAATCAGTCACTTCCACTGCGTCGCCAACGGCATAGATGTTCTCATCTGAGGTCTGCATCTGTTCATTGACGATGATCCCGCCGCGTGCATTGAGCTCTAATCCAGCTTCTTTGGCCAAGCGTGTCTCTGGTTTTACTCCCACCGCCATAATCAGCATATCGGCTTGCAAGGCGCCTTGCGTGAGAGTAATTGTTAAACCGTTATCGTTTTCCTCAATAGCCTGGACGCCATTGCTTAAAAGTAGATTAACCCCTTTTTGTCTCATATGGTTGTGCACATCGCAGGCCATATCGTAATCGAGCGGGGCGATCACCTGGTTAACCATTTCCACAACGGTTACTGCCAGCCCGGCGGCGCGCAGATTTTCTGCCATCTCAACCCCAATATAACCGCCGCCGACTACGACCGCGCTCTGCGGCTGATCCGAATCAATATAATTTTTAATTTTGTAGGTGTCCGGGATATTGCGCAGGGTAAACACCCGGCTGGAATTAAAGCCCGGCAGGTTGGGCAGAATGGGCGCCGCGCCCGGAGAGAGAATCAGCTTGTCATAGCTTTCAGTGTATTTTTCACCGCTCATCAGATTGGTTACCAGCACAGATTTTGCTTCTCTGTCGATGGCGGTGACTTCATTTTGCACCCGTACATCGACCCGGAAAGTGGCGTTGAAGCTTTCCGGCGTTTGCAGGGTAAGGGCCGACTTTTCTTTTATTTCTCCGCCAATATAGTAGGGAAGACCGCAGTTGGCGAATGATATATATTCGCCTCGCTCGAACAGAATAATTTCGGCCTTTTCATTCAGCCGGCG
This sequence comes from Bacillota bacterium, assembly GCA_009781965.1. Lineage (GTDB taxonomy): Bacteria > Bacillota > Desulfotomaculia > Desulfotomaculales > Desulfallaceae > BRH-c8a. The sequence continues at coordinate 845 of WQUS01000301.1, forward strand.
CAGTCTGGCCGCAGCTGACGCGCCGCCCGCGACACCGCCAACAATAAGGATTTTCATCTTGCTTGTTCCCCCTCGGATACATTAGTGTCGTCACAGTAATACTGGCGCAACACTTTAAATATTTCATTGAGCCGCTGATCGGCGATGGAGTAGGTAACTTTTTGCCCCGATTTTTGATCAGCCAAAAGACCGTGCGCTTTTAGTATTTTCAAATGCTGCGATAATGCTGACTGGGTAATCTTGGGCACGTACTTGCCAATTTCACTCACTGTCATGGGAGTTTCCAATAAAGCGCAAAAAATCAACAGCCGGTTTTCATTGGCCAATAGCTTCAGCAATTCCGCAATTTGTTTCGCTTTTTCTTCCACTTTTGTGTCCCTCTTCTGAAGTATATTTGTTATTACTAATATGCTAATGCAAAAGCGGCTTACTGTCAAGGCGCTCTGTCTATACTATTATGGACAGTAACATGTTCAGGATAGCGATTAGTTTATGGAAATAAACAGGAAATTGACAGTAGCCGCGCCTTGTGTTATATATTGCTTAGCAAGCAGGTAAAAGGATTAAGTGGTATTTTGAAGAAAAATAGACAGATATTAAGATAGCCAAAGTTTATAAGGTCGAAACAGGCTGAGGAAAGCTGTCTATGGGGAGGAAAAATGCCTGATAATAATCATTACGGTCAGACAAACAGCGGCGGGGACGAAGATGCCGGCAAAAAAACCTATTTAACCCGCCAGGATGTCTTGAAGGCTGCGGCCGGACTAATAAGGATTCATGGCTACCATGGCACCTCTACGCAAATGATTGCCGATGCGCTCGGGGTCAGTAAATCAACTTTCTTTCATCACATCAAAAGCAAGCAGGATATGCTGTTCCAAATACTTCAGGAACCGTTGGAAAGGGTATATCCAGACTTACAAGAGATTTACGCCAGGCAGTTGCCTCCGCTGCAGAAATTGGAGGCTGCGGTAACCAACCATATCCTGTCCCTGGCCGAGAATATTGAGGTGGTTACCGTACTGTTACAGGAACGGGATTGTTTAAAGCCGCCTTACCGGGAGATTTTAGAGCCGGTTCGGGATGGATACGTCCGGATCTTCCGCCTTATTATTAGCGATGGCGTGAACAGCGGGGCATTCAGACCTGTCGATCCCAAAATGGCTGCTCTCGCTATTCTAGGTATGTGTAACTGGTTGGTCCAGTGGTATAATCCGGCAGGCGAGGTTTCTATTCAAGCCATTGCGGCAATGTATGCTGATTTCGCATTGCGCTTAGTGCGGCCATAATCAAAAATTAGCGATTGGCCCGGAGAGGTGCGGTAGCCGGGCTTATTTTTTTTGCCTGTTTAATAGAAAATATAGAATGTTGCAAAAAAACCATTGACAAATCAGCAGCTTTTGGTAGAATAATTTCAAATGGCTGACCGAGCGGTCGAACAGTAAAGCGGTGAATGACGTAGATTAAAATCCGGAGGTGAGTGCATTTAAATAGGTAGATGCCGATAGACACTAAGTTTAATGATTTTGCAGAAACACTTTGGCAATTAATTTTATCTGGCCTGGCTTTTATAAAGTAAGGCAGATGGGGGGTAAACAAGTGAACCGGGAAACTGTGCTGGCAGAAAAAAATGGTTCGGCTGCCGTCATTACTTTAAATCGCCCTCAGAAAATGAATGCTTTAAACGCCCAGCTTTTAATTGAGCTCGGCGAGCTGCTTGAACAGTACGAGAGTGACAGTAGCGTAAGTGCGCTGGTGTTAACTGGCAGCGGCAAGGCTTTCTGCGCCGGGGGCGATATCAGCGTCAACGAAGCGGGCGAGGATGATCTGGCAAACTTTATTAAATTTTCCTGCCTTACCCGTGACACGTTGCATAAGGTTGAGATCTTTAAAAAACCGGTGATTGCGGCCATCAATGGTTTTGCCTTTGGGGGCGGTATTGAATTAGCCCTTTGCTGCGACCTGCGGGTAGCCTCGGAAAAAGCAAAAATGGGTTTGACGGAAGTAAAGCTGGGCGTAGTGCCCGGAGCCGGCGGCACCCAACGATTGCCGCGGCTGATTGGGATGGCGATGGCCAAGCAGCTTATGTTTACGGGCGGCATTATTGACGGGACGGAGGCTTACCGCATCGGCCTGGTCAACATAGTCACGCCCCAGGAAGAATGTTTGGCCCGGGCGCTGCAGCTGGCTGAGGAAATTGCTTCCATGGCGCCCTTGGCCGTGCAGGCTACAAAAAAATGTATCAATATGAGCCTGCAAGTGGATCTGGAATCAGGTTTAAGCTACGAGGCTGAATGTGTCAGGGGCGTCTTTACCAGTGCGGACAGGCTGGAGGGCGGTAACGCCTTTAGAGAGAAACGCCCGCCGGTATGGAAAGGCCGTTAGTTAGTGGGTGAACAAAAATTTCCTTAGGAGGTTGCTTGATGGAAAACGAATTAAAGCCAATGCTGGAAGGGATCTTTCAAATCGACCCGCCCAAGCTGATCGGCGCAAATTGCCCGGTCTGCAACCAAAAATTCTTTCCCAAACCAATAGTTTGTCCTTACTGCCTGGGCGAAGTGCAGGAAGTGCTGCTTTCCGACACCGGCACAGTCTATACCTATTCGATTCTGCGGATCCCCAATATGATGTATAAGCTTCCCCAGCCCTACGCCAACGGCTACGTAGACCTGGACAACGACGGCATTCGGGTCACCACCCTGTTTGACCCGGATAAATGGTCGGAGATCAAGATTGG
>WQUS01000302.1 GCA_009781965.1 Bacillota bacterium
ATGGGCATTTTCTCTGACATCGCCGGCGCGGGCGTTCTGGGCAGCGAACGCAGCGCCAGGCCATATAATGTTGACATCGCCGAGAGTTATGACGCGCTCTATGTCCACGCCGGCGGGAGCGACGACGCCTACGCGAAAATCGCGAACGATAAGGTCAACGACATCTGCGGCGTGCGCGGTCCCGGTGCGGACGCGTTCTACCGGGACTCCAACCGCATGGCCAACGGCATTGAGCACAGCATGTTTACGACCGATGAGAAGGTCTTGGCCGCCTTTGCCAAGCTGAAATATCCCATGGAGCACGCAAACGGCAGCATGGACTACGGCCTGAATTTTACAACCAGCCTATACCCGCAGGACGCGGAGGTTCCCGCCCCCGCCCCAGGCGACTACGCGGCGAACAGCGTTGTGATCAGCTTTGGCACCTCAGGCTCCGCGAAAACGACCGCCTGCACCTTCGACAGCGCAAGCGGGAACTACACCCTAAAGCAGTACAAAACGGACTTCATCGACGGCAACACAAAAGAGGTTCAGCACTTTGACAACATCCTCGTACTCTACGCCGCGACGAAAACGTTGGACAGCGTCGGCAGATTGGCCATCACCCTCACCGGCACGGGGAAGGGTTACTATGCCTGCGGCGGCCAGGGCTATGACATCACCTGGAACCGGGACAAGTCCGGCGGCATCTTCCAGTATTTTAACGCTGACGGCACCCCGCTGTACCTGACGCCCGGCCGGACATATATCGCCATTGTTCCCACGGATAGCAAAGTCGTATTTAGTTGACATAAATTTTTATTTTTGAACTAAACCGCTAGCGCGGTGGTCGCGGAAAACGCTGAGTTCCAATCTCAAAAAAAACTATAGCCAAAATCAGGACATCTCCTTAAAATTGAGATGCGGCCCGACCGCCGCAAATCAAAAAAGGAGATGTTTTGTAATGACCGAACAGGAAGCACTGCAAAAAATGGGGGACGACATTCGGTTACGGAATCTGGCGGAAAGCACTTACAAAAATTACACGCGGAACGTTAGGAAGTTTTTCGCGTTTTGTAAGCGCCCGATTGACGAACTGGACGAAACAGATATCAGACGGTTTCTGAAGTACCTGATCAACGAGAAAAAACTTGCGCCGCGGTCAGTTAACCAGCATAGTGCCGCGATCAGGTTCTTCTTTGCCGTTGGGTTAAACAGGTACATGAACTATAATCAGATACCGATGATGAAAATCCCCAAAACTCTGCCCGACGTATTGACAAGGGAGGAAGTCAGCAGACTGATCAGCGTTTGCACCAACCCAAAGCATAAGGCACTGCTTCTGCTGGCCTATGGCTCCGGACTTCGTTCTGGAGAAATTGAAGCTCTTCGAACCAAGGATATTGACTCAAAAGAAATGCGCGTCTTCGTAAAGGGTGGAAAAAACAAGCGCGACCACTTCGCGGTCTTGTCTCAGACAACTCTTGAGGCACTTCGCGATTACTGGCGCGCCTACCGCCCCAGCAGTCCGGAGGGCTGGCTGTTCCCCGGTTTCCGGAATGTGGGACATCTTACCAGAGCCGCCATTGCTCTCGCCTTTGACACTTGTGTCAGCAGAACAAATATTACGAAAGAGGTATCTCCCCACTCCTTGCGCCACGCTTTCGCTACCCACCTTCTGGAAGATGGCGTGGAACTGATGAAGATCAAAGAACTGCTCGGCCACTACCGCATCAGTTCCACTATGGTATATCTTCACCTAGTCAATGCCACCAAAGGGATCATCAGTCCCGCCGATGAAATGGTGACGCAGGATGCTTGAACTCCAAGATATTCTTAACGCCTGCGGCGAAGAATTTCGCCAATCCCATCCCCTCTCCCCGGTTCAGGCAAAAGCTTTTCGTGACATCCTGAACTGCCGAACCGCTGTCCTGGGCGCCCATATCGACACCTGCGATGAATGTGGTTTCGAGAAAATATCCTACAATTCCTGCCGTAACCGGCACTGTCCTAAATGCCAGGCGTTCGTAAAAGAACAGTGGATTGAAAAGCAAAACCGCTATCTGCTCAACACAGGTTATTTCCATGTCGTGTTCACATTGCCGGATGAATTAAACCCACTGCTCTTGCATAATCAGGAAATTACTTATAACCTGTTCTTCAAGGCGGTTTCTCAAACCCTGCTCGAGCTCTGCACCGACGTCAAATATCTCGGCGCAATCCCTGGCGTCACAACAGTGCTACACACTTGGGGACAAAATCTGATGTATCATCCCCACATCCACTGTATCGTCACCGGCGGCGGATTGTCCTCAGATAATCAGTGGCGCACCTCACGTAAGAAGTTTTTTATCCCCGTTAAGGTGCTGTCCAGAAAGTTCCGGGGGAAGTTCCTTTTTTTTCTGAAACAGGCCGGTCTTTCCCTTTGCCCGTCGCTGTACCAGAAAGAATGGGTCGTCTACTGCAAGCCCCCATTCAAAAACGTCTCAAAAGTCGTCGAGTATCTTGGCCGCTATACCCACCGCGTCGCCATCTCCAACAACCGCATTTTGGAGTTGGCAGACGGCAAGGTCACTTTTTCTTGGCGGGATTACCGCGACAACAAGAAAAAAACTATGATTGTAACTGCGGTAGAGTTCATCAGAAGATTCATGCTGCACATTTTACCGCATGGCTTCCGTAAAATTCGGCACTATGGTCTCCTCGCGGCACGGGATAAATCTGAGAGAATCTCCCTCTGTAAGAAACTGACCCATACGCTATTCCCCAGAGCGGATCATCATGTATCGACGCTTGACAAACTACTAATTATGTTCGGCGCGGATTTTAATCTTTGCCCATGCTGTGGGGTTGGACATCTTGCCAGGGCCGCTCCCGCCAAGGCAATTGCATAACTTCTTCAAAAGCTCCTTCACTGGGGAGGGGGATCGTATACCTTCCCGTAACCAATTATAGCATAAAACCCTCTTTTTGTCCCGACTTTTTATGAGATTTTGGGTCCCTTTCGTTTTTTCCCAGCAATCCAGCGTATATTATCCCCATAGTCCAACTCCCTGCATAGCCGTCCTCGGTTTAGTTCAAATGAAATATCCAAAGCCCCTTGTAGTCTCCTACAAGGGGCTTTGGACTGTCAGGCCCGGGCTTTGGATATTTCGCTATAATTTGTCGGGGGCTTGACATATGGGTGGTGGAGCATACCGACCCAAATACGAACCCAACATTTATTGGGGCGTATGGGTTTGCGGTGAGGGCTCCATTATTTTAGTGCTTTCTGCCCCGGCATTTATAATCCGTCTAAATGGCCTTGCTTCAATCTTCCGGCAACTCCTAATTGATGTGAATATCGCCAAAGTAGCAGTCTATCCCGTCAGCGAGACCGGTCACCAGCTTGAAAGCCCCGCTTTTTGCGCCACCCGCGCGCTGTTCCTCTCTACGCCGGCAAATAGAATCATCGCCGTACCAATCACCGCCGCCGCAATCAATAAGCCTCGAATTAGTTTCTTTTCCACAATATTTATTGGTAATCCCCTTATAAAAAACTACAGTGCTCGGTATCGTCCCTGATGCTGTCTGTTACTGACTCCAACCAATAT
>WQUS01000303.1 GCA_009781965.1 Bacillota bacterium
TGCCTTCGCTGAACCCCACTACCAAGTCGACTTTTTGGTCTGCCAACAGCTGCTTGGCGGCTTCTCTTACTTGCGTTGTTGCTGTTATTGTTGGCATCCGCAACACCCCGCTTTACTTTCCATTGCTTCAGCGATCCCGTTATTGGGGCCAAGCTCTTTGACTTTGTCGGTTACCTCTTTGACTAATTCGGCAAAACGGCCGCCTTCAGCCGCCGAAACCCAGGAAAAGTTAACCCGGCCTTCGTCAACGCCGATATATTCCAACAGGTTTTTGAGCAGGGCAAATTTCCTGCGGGCCACCAGGTTGCCACTAACATAGTGGCAGTCACCGGGGTGTCACCCGGAGGTCAGCACGCCGTCGGCGCCGTGGCGCAGCGCGCTGATTATGAACAGCGGATTAATTCTGCCGCTGCAGGGTATCCGTACCACCCTGACGTTGGGCGGATACTGGATCCGTCCGATACCGGCCAGGTCGGCGCCGGCATAACTGCACCAGTTACACAAAAATGCTAAGATTTTTGGCTCGCGTTCCATGTTTAAGTTTCACTCCCCCATCTACAGCGCTTTAATCATGGCTACAAGCTGTTGATTCGTGCAGCCTTTGACATTGATGGCTCCGGGACGGCAGGTTGACGCACAGGCGCCGCAGCCTTTGCACAAAGCTTCGTTAACCACAGCCACTTTCTTTTCCGGATTGACTTGTACGGCCTTGGCCGGGCAAATCGCTTCGCAATCGCCGCAGCCGGCGCATTTTTTCTCGTTCACAAAGGCGCTTTTGCCTTCCACGGAAATTGATTGTTTTGCCAGTACGGTGCAGGCGCGTCCCACCGCGGCTTTGGCCTGGGAAATGTTTTCCTCCAGGTTTTTGGGCCCGTGGGCCAATCCGCACATAAACACGCCGTCGGTGCCGAAGTCTACCGGACGCAGCTTCATGTGGGCCTCCAGGAAGAAACCTTCCTGGTTCAAGGGCACTTTGTAGAACTGGCTGAGTTTACTGTTGGTGTCTTTGTCCGGCACTACGGCGGCGGCCAGTCCGACTATGTCGGCATTGATTTCCAGCGGTATGCCCAGCACATGATCGGTGACGGTTACCTTGGCGCAGCCGGCGCCTGCTTCGACCACCGGTTTGTTGTCGACGGTGTAACGGATGAAGATCACGCCTTTATTGCGGGCTTCCCGGTACATCTCTTCAAAGAAGCCGTAGGTTCTGATATCCCGGTACAGGATAAATACCTTGGCGTCGGGATTAAGCTCCTTAACTTTCAGGGCCTGTTTGACAGATTTAGTGCAGCAGATGCGGCTGCAGTAAGGGTGCTCCGCATCCCGGGAACCGACGCACTGAATGAAGACGACATTTTTAGCGCCGGTAACTTTGCTGTCTTTGGCGGCCAACAGGCCTTCCAGTTCCAGCAGGGTCATGACGTGTTCATTTTGGCCGTAAAGATATTCGGTCGGTTGATATTCATTAGCGCCGGTGGCGATAATGGTTACGCCGTGGGGGATCACCGCGCCGTTGCTCAGGGTGGTTTCAAAGTTGCCTACAAATCCCTGAACATCGGTAATTTCCGTATTGGTATAAACCTTGATGTTGGGATCCACATTAACCTGGTTCACCAGATCGCTGGTGAAAACGCTGAGGTCTTCGCCTTTCATGCCCAGGCGCAGTCGGTTGGCAATACCGCCCAGCTCGGCTGCTTTCTCCACCAGGTAAACTTTATAACCTTGTTTGGAAAGATTAACGGCGGCGGTCATGCCGGCTGCGCCGCCTCCGACCACCAGCGCGTCATGGTTCATATCCAAAGTTACGCCGTCAATGGGCTCTAAAAGAGAGCCTTTGTAAACAGCCATTTTAACCAGGTCCTTGGCCTTGGCTGTGGCCTTCTCCGGCTCCTGCATGTGCACCCAGGAACACTGGTCGCGGATATTAGCCATTTCAAACAGGTTGGGGTTTAATCCCGCTTCCTTGAGGGTTTCCTGGAATAAAGGCTCGTGCGTGCGCGGACTGCACGAGGCCACCACGACCCTGTTTAAACCGTACTGTTCGATAGCGTCTTTAATTTGGGCGGAAGTGTCCTGGGAGCAGGCGTAAAGTTTTTCATCAGTAAATACCACTCCCGGCAGAGTCTTGGCATAAGCCGCCACTTCCGGTACGTTGACCACGCTGCCGATGTTGATGCCGCAGTTACAGATGAATACGCCGGTGCGGATCACTTCATCGACCACATCTTTTTCCGGCGGATATTCCTTGTTTTTCGTCAGGGTGCCCCGAACGGCAGCCAGTCCGGCGGCGGAATCGGCGGCGGCGGCGCTGGCCTGCATGACTGTTTCGGGAATATCCCGGGGGCCGCTGAAGGCGCCGGCTACGAAGAATCCGGGTTTGCTGGTGGCAACGCCGGTGAGGCTGGCTGTTTCACAGAAATTAAATTTATTTAGTTCCAGGCCCAGCTTGCCGGCCAGTTCCACCATGCCGGGGGCCGGTTCCAGACCCAGGGAGAGCACCACCAAATCGAAGTCCTCGGTGATAATGGCGCCGTCCTCGTTGGCGTAACGGATCCGGCAGTTGCCGGTGCCGTCCAGGCTGTCGGTAACTTCAAATACCCGGGAGCGGATAAAACGAACGTCGTTTTCCAACCGGGCGCGGTCATAGTACTTTTCAAAATCTTTACCGAAGGTCCGCATATCCATGAAGAAGATGGCGGTATCCAACGGGTACTTGGTGTGCTCTTTGGCAATTAAGGCTTCCTTGATGGCATACATGCAGCAGACCGAGGAACAATAGCCGTGCTCGTTACGGCAGTTCCGGGAACCGACGCACTGGAGCCAGGCAATTTTCTGCGGCTCTTTACCGTCGGAGGGTCTTTGCAGGTGACCGCCAAAGGGGCCCGAAGCACTGAGGATCCGTTCAAACTCCAGGCTGGTTAAAACATTGGGCAGCTTACCGTAGCCGTAATAAAATAATTGACTGACGTCATACTTTTCAAAGCCGGGACACAAAATGACGGAACCCACTGCTACGGACAGGGTTTCGTCCGCCATGAGGTGATCAATGGCGTTGGCCTGACACACTTCCAAACATTTGCCGCAGGCTTTGGGTTTTTTGACGCGCAAACATTTGCTGGCGTCAATGGCGTAGGCGTTGGGGTAAGCTTGAGCGTACTGCTTGTAAATGGCTTTACGCTTATTAAGCCCCTGGTTAAAGGCGTCGTCCACTTTAACCGGGCATTCTTCCGCGCAGGAGCCGCAGGCAGTACATTTATCCGGATCAACCAAACGGGCTTTTTTGCTGATGGTGACCTTAAAATTACCGGGTTCGCCTTGAATATCCAGCACTTCCGAATCGGTAATGGTCTCGATATTCAAGTGTCTCCCGCACTCAACCAGTTTGGGAGACAAAATGCACATGGAGCAGTCGTTGGTGGGGAAAGTTTTATCCAGCATAGGCATGGTACCGCCAATGGCGGAACTTTTTTCAACCAGGTACACATAGTATCCTGATTCCGCCAGATCAAGAGAAGCCTGGATCCCGGCGATACCGGCGCCAATCACTAAAACGGCCCCAACCTGATCAGCTGTTGTACTCATCTAAGCATCACATCCGTCCTTTTAGTTTCAAGGTAAATAAAAATTACTCCTTCCGCCGGGCCGAGTGCCTGTGACGAGCATTATTGCCTCACGGCCACAAAAAGATTGTTTTCCCCTGACCTTTTTACCTGGTTCATTGTTTGGTGAGCTTAAGGAAGGCGATTGTAAAGCGCCTTCCTTAAATAACATATAAGTTAATGGAAACAATTTTAATTTACCTGGAACGAAAGGTCTTGAGGAATGAATCGCAATAAATGTCCTTATTCAGCAGCAGATTGGCAGCCGCCACTTCATCCAGCAGGAGATCGTCGTTGACGTCGCAAATAGCCGAATCCAGGCCGCAGGCCATGGACATGATCAAGAAGGTGCGGTTGATCAGATGTCTGTTGGTGCAGCCCTGGGAAGAATTGCTCAGACCCATGGTGGTCCGGGGAGACGGATCCGCCAGAGTTTTAATCTGCCGCAGGGTTTCCAAAACTTCGACGCCATGCTCTTGTCCCACATTGGCCGGCAGCATCAGCGGGTCAATGTACAGGTCTTCCATGGGGACGCCGTGCATATCGCAGTTGACTACGATTTCCATGGCCAGCGCCACCCGATCGGCGGCGCTCTTCGGTACGCCTTTATCATTCATGGCCAGACCGATGATCGCAGCGTTATATTTGGCGGCCATGGGGATGTAAATGTCCATTTTCCACTGGTCGGCGGTGGTGGAGTTAATCATGGCTTTGCCTTTGTGAGCCTTGAGCCCTGCTTCGATGGCATCCGGGTTGGTAGAGTCAACACAGCACGGCAGCGGTGCCGCTTCCTGGGCTGTCTTAACCAGCCATTCCATAACCGCCGGCTGGTCTTGAGGTTCCACGGTGGGGCCGGTGTTGATATCAAGGAAACCGGCGCACATTTCATACTGGCGTTTGGCCCAGTACTGGATGGGCTCCGGATTTTTGTTTAAAATACCTTCCCGGATGTCCTTGAACATTCCGTTGATCCGTTCACCGATCAGGATCATATTTATTAACCTCCCTTACAAAATAACCAATTTTCTCTTAATCTTAATAAGCGTTGCTCTCCATCATTTTGTTGAAATGGGCATTAATATGTTTGAGACTTTCCGGATGGCGCAGGATAAAAATGGAACCGCCAGCCAGGGCGAAGGAAGTGCTGGTGATCACTTCCCACAGGATGGCCCGTTTGGCCTGGGCGCCCCATTCGGGCGATTCTTCATCCGGGCTCTTGGCTTCTTTGGCCTTCCAGGCTTCCTGACCCACAAAGCAGATTACCGGCATAGCCAGCATTTTATCGCCCATCAGCGCGCCCATGCGAGCCCGCTCCATGATGGAATAGCCATATTCAATGCCGTAACCCAGCGCGCCTACCAGCGGGTCAATGACAATCCGGTTGGCGGGCAGGTTCATTTCCGTCATCAGGATATTCAGCTGCTTGGCCAGGTTAATGTCCAGCGGGCTGGAGGCGATGACGCTATGGCCGTTAACCATTGCCGCGGCGGTAATGGTTTTGTAATTCTTCTCGGTGGCGCAGCCAATCAGGCACTGTTTGCCGTTTAAAGCCTCGGCAACCTTTTCCAGGACGGCGGCGTCTTTCTCTTCCACACCGCAGCCGACGATAATCAGGGGCACGTCCACGGCTTCAGCCACTGCTTTAGCCGTTGCCGCGCACTCTTCCGGCGCTGCGTTTTTGAAGTCGGGATGAGCGCTCATGAAGCGCAGGGCGACGACGTCGGCGCCATATTCCACGCTTTTCTTGGCCCAAGCTACCGGATCGGCCAGCACGCCCTCAAAAGGTTTTTTCACCATGTCTGGCCATTCGGTGGGCTCCATATCCCATACTTCCAAAGCTAAAACCGGACGATTGGGGATTTCACCTTCAAAGTGCAGGAAAGACAACGAGGTTTCCCCGCCGACTTTAACTGCCTTAGGACCGGCGCCCAGCTCCATTTCCCCTACTTTGCTGGTCCATTTTTCTTTTGCTATCGTAACAGCCATTACTAACGCTCCTTTCTATTGCTTGATCAGCGGTACTACAAAATGGCGGCTTGCTTTAAAATATCATCCACAACTGCCACCACCGGCGAGTTATCGGGTAAATCAATTAAAGGCTTGCTTAAGAGGTCAAATTCCATCACCTGTTCATCCAAGGGCATGGTGCCGATTAGTTCCAAACCGGTTTTGGCAATTTCCTCTTTAAGGATATCAAAATTACTTACGTTGACCCGAGATACGACCAAATACATTTTTTTGATGTCCAGCTGGAGACTTTCCACCAATTCCCTTACCCGGCCCGCCGATCTGATGCCGCGGGCGGAGGAATCGCTGGTGACAAACAAAACATCAATGTTTTCCGTGGTGCGGCGGCTTAAATGTTCCAAGCCGGCTTCGTTGTCCATTACCATATAAGGGTAATTATTGCTCAGTTCGGCTACATATCCCCGCAGCAGATTATTGGCAAAACAGTAACAGCCGGCGCCTTCCGGACCGCCCATGACCAATAAATCCACATCGTCCCCTTCGGCCAGGGAGTGATGTACTTTATATTCCAGAAATTTATCTTTAGTCATACCCGCCGGCAAAGGTTCCACCCGATTATTGATCTGCACCAGAATGTCGGCGATAGATCCTTCGATTTCCATGCCCAAGGCTTCGTTTAAGTTGGCGTTGGCATCGGCGTCTACCGCGAAGACAGGTTTTTTGCCGACCTTGATTAACTGCCTGATAATTAGCGAGCATAATGTGGTTTTACCGGTACCGCCCTTGCCGGCTACTGCGATTTTAAACGCCATATTCGATATCCCCCTTTGATTATACTGCTTGGCTATATCTGTTATTATAAACCCTTTACAGAATAATCATCGTTACATTGCTGGCATAACCACATTGCTGCCGTAACATTGGCAAAAAAATGAAATCAGGCGCCCCAACGCTGTTTGACAAAGGATGGAATGCCGCTGGATTCTCTTGGCCCCACCAGCACTTCCCAGTTGCTCAGCTCTTTGATTTTGCCGCTTAAGACTGCCACGCCGCCGGGGATGATTAATTTGCGGTGGGTTACTTTATCCATAATGCCGGAAGTGTTCAGCATTTCGGTAATTTTTTCCGGGGTAAATTTGCCTGCCGCCCAGCCGGTCATGACAGAAATGCCGTCCGTATCTACCGGCAGGATGTAGCCGTTAATGCGGCCGCTTTCCACATCGCCCTGGACACAGAAGTAAGTAAGGGAGAAGTTGGTGGTTACGAATACCGGATCATCCGGTCCCGGATTACCTATTTCGTACAGTTTGGATTCCACGGCGATCGGTTTTTGCGGGTCGGTGTAAATGTTCAGTCTCAGGGTGATCAGCGGCAACACGTCGGCGGGATCGGCAGAGTCACAGACCACGATGCCGGCGTACTTGGCAATATAAATGCCGGCGTCCACGACCGCTTGGATCGGGTCGGCGTTATCGGCAAAGGTAATGGTGGGATAGCCGAAAGAACGGAATTTTTTCAAAGCCTGGCGGCGAATTTGGGTTTGGTCAGCCAGTACTTTGTTGACTTCCCGGGCGCCGGAATCAAGGAACAGTTTCTTGTAACCGGATTTATCCACCAAATCGGCCAGTTCATCCAGTCCGTTGCCTTTGATGACCAGCGGTGCGTCGTATTTCTTGGCCAGTTCCACCATTGCGTCCAGGTTGGCGGCGTTGGCCCCGCAAATCAGCGGGTTATTGGCGCCGGCTACTTCCAGGGCGCTGCCCATGGCGGCGGCGTCTTCGCTGACCAGAACCAGCGGGAAAGCAGTGTTTTCCTGCACCGTTTTGACTGCGGCGGCAAATTTGGCGCTGTCCCCGGAAGCGTTATACACTGCTACCAGGTTGACATTGTGAATTTGACCCACGCGATCGAAAACCAGTTTGTTAATGGCCGCCACTTTGCCGGCGATATCGCTGTCGGTGTCTTTAACGGCGATGGCAATGCCCGTGGGGTGTTCGAAACGTTTGTCATGACGGAACAGTACCGTTTCGTTGCCCAGCGCTACTTCTTTTTCGCCTTTGCCGATTTTAACCAGCGCCACCGGCGGCGCGGAGGCCGAATCAAGCGCTTCCTTGGCTGCGTCGCTTACATGCGGGCACTGATCCAGGCTGGCTTTGCCGCTGGCCAGTTGCATGGCAAAGGCCAGGCAGGTCGGTTGGCCGCATTCCTTGCAGTTGGTTTTAGGAAGTTGTTTAAAAATTTCTAAACCTGTTAAACCCATTACTCCAAACCCCTTTCTCTAGATACTTATCGACAGATACTGATCGACTTTGCCGCCCCGTGCGCGTCCACAGGCTGGCCGTGGCAGCGCCGGGACGGTGCGACACCCCCCGACAGGGGGGTGTCCCCTTTTACGTTATTGTGCCTGTTATCGTTCCGGTTATCCGTACATTTATTACATTAACGGATCCATAGTCAGCGCCGGGTGAGCTTTTTCTTCCAGGAAGGCCATAATCTCTTCGCCGCTGGTGCCTACGGACTCGTCCGCGATCTTATCAACGAAGTCCCTGCCCAATCCGGCGTTCTCCGCCGCGTCTTCCAGGATCGGGCGCAGTTCTTCTTTCAGCGCTTTGGGTATCCATACCAGACGTCCCAAGCCGCCGTCAGCCGGTACAAACTTGGGCGAACCCAGGTATGATTTACCGATGCCCATGAAACCGGGCATTTGCGCGCCGCCGCCGATGGTGCCGGCCAGGGTGGTGAAGGTCATCCCCGAGGGGGTCATGCCGCCGTGTTCGCGGTTAACCACCATAAATCCGTTACACTCGGGCACCATGGCCAGGATGCACTCGAAGCAGCCGCAGGAGGTCATGGGGCTTTCCATGATGGTGTAGAAGTTTACGTTGGTGATGCTGCGCTGCGAATTATTGAAGCAGAAATCGTTAAATGACTGCCACTGACCCTTCGTGCCGTCCAGTTCGCCCTCTTTGGGGATGGGCTGGTTGGAGCCGTGGGGGTTGATTTCGAAGGCGGCCTTGGCGTCCAGCCAGCTCACCGCGCCGCACAGACCGACCCGCTCGGGTGCGATTACGCACACGTGGGTAGGCGCAAAGCTTTGGCACAGGGTGCAGGAGTAAAAAGTGTCCACTTTCTCATCCCGCAGTTCTTTGAGCCGCTCGTCACGCTTTTTGTAGTAGCTGCGGGCGACTTCGCGCATTTCCTTGACTTTCTCTTCGTCACTGTAGATGGTTACTTGTACCCGGTCTACGATGTTGGAGAAGTCGGATTTAATTTTGGCAAACAGAATATCGCCGATGTGTCTGAGGCGGAAGCCTTTAGCAAAGGCGTCTTTACTGATTCGAATCCAGACGATGTCCCGCTGGGCGGTGTGCCAGAGCCCTTCGCCGTAGTTGGCGAAGTAGTGGATGCGCCGTTCCAGCACCGGTTCGAAGTCTTCCTGCATTTTACGGCCGTAGACGTCTACCAGGATGCCCAGGGACATCCGGCTGCCCGGTTCCACCGAGTCAATGTCGGGGCCGATGACTACGACTTTGCCGTCTTCAATCGTGTCGTCGCCCATGCGCACCAATTCAAAGGACGGTGATTTGGTGGCGCCGAATTCGACGTGCATTTCTTTTTTGCGGATGGACTCGCCTTCAAAGGCGGGGCCGATGGTGATGGGTACGTCGATGTCAATGGCGGTGATTTTGATGCCCCGGACTTCCAGACAGGTCTGGACGATTTTGTCATAATTCGGTTCGCTGACGAACCAATCTTTAATTTGTTTGTTTTCCGGCAGTTCCTGGTCGGTGATCACCGGGAAACCTACGTTGATGGCGCCCATTGCGGCGGCGGTTTTAACCATGTCATGCTCGCCCAGGTACAGGATGAACGCCAGCACGCGGCGGCGCTGATAGTCACGCTGAGCGTCATAGTCGCCGGCGGGAATACCGCCGAACATCATGCCGGCCCGCAGCGCGTAGTTGGCGGCGTGCACTACTTGGGTGAAATTGCCCAAGGGATAAGCGATGTAATCGACGCCGAGCTTGACGCCTTCT
>WQUS01000304.1 GCA_009781965.1 Bacillota bacterium
AAGTTATTAACCGTAAGCGATTTCTCGAAGAGTATGAGCGCACGGTTAATAACTTTACGGGCCGGCTCGATGCGAAAGCAGTAACGTGTGACCAGTAACGGATTTTATTAGTTGTTTATTTCTTATTGACGGCTAATCTTGCCACCGGCTGATGTTTGTGTTAGAATACAGGCTGGTGTGAAATACACACGCGGCCCGATTCCGGCGGGCGGTCCCCCAGCGGGGTCTTGCCGGAAAATGAAGACCGCGGCGGAAAAACCGGCGGGAGGAGGTGTAACCAATGGCCATAATCTCAATGAAGCAATTGCTTGAAGCAGGCGTTCACTTCGGGCATCAGACCCGGAGATGGAATCCCAAAATGGCTCCTTACATTTTTACGGACAGAAACGGCATCTATATTATAGACCTGCAGAAGACCGTTAAAAAGGTGGAGGAAGCCTATAATTTTGTACGGTCCGTCGTGCAGGACGGCGGCTCGATTTTGTTTGTGGGCACCAAAAAACAGGCTCAGGAATCGGTGCGCGAAGAGTCGGAACGATGCGGCATGTTTTATGTTAATCAGCGTTGGCTGGGCGGCATGCTGACCAACTTCCAGACTATTCGCAAGCGTATTGACCGGCTGCACGAACTGGAGCGGATGGAACAAAACGGCATCGCCGAAAAACTGCCTAAAAAAGAGTTTGCCGAGCTAATGCACGAGAAAGAAAGACTGAGCAAATTTCTTAGCGGCATTAAGGATATGCGGCATCTGCCGAGCGCTATGTTTGTTATTGATCCGCGCAAAGAACGTATCGCAGTGGCTGAAGGGCGCAAGCTGAAAATCCCCATTGTAGCCATCGTAGATACCAACTGTGATCCCGATGAAATCGATTATATTATACCGGGTAATGACGACGCCATCAGAGCAGTCAGACTGCTGACAAGCAAAATGGCTGACGCAGTGCTGGAAGGCAAACAGGGAGAACAGATTGAGGTAGCAGCAGAGTAAGCAAGACGGTGGGGGTGTAGCCATAAAAGGGTACCCCCTACCTTTTTTGTCTCAAGCTGCCGGCAAGCGCCTATTAGACCGGTTCCGGGCGGACACAACAGTTAGGGCATGATTTTGCATACCGGGATCGTATTTTGGACATACTACTTAGTTATTATGATGATCAATTTGAAATTATCCAGCGGGAGGATGTTGATAATGGCTGATATATCTGCTGCAAGTGTGAAAGAGCTGCGGGAAAGAACCGGCGCCGGAATGATGGACTGTAAAAAAGCATTGGTTGAAACCAACGGCGACGTGGCGAAAGCCGCCGATTATCTGCGTGAAAAGGGCCTGGCCGCGGCGGCTAAAAAAGCGGGCCGGATCACGGCCGAAGGTCTGGTGGAATCATATATCCACGGCGGCGGCAAGATCGGCGTGTTGGTGGAAGTAAACTGCGAAACCGATTTTGTAGCCAAGACGGATGAATTTAAAGCCCTGGTCCGGGATATTGCCATGCAGATTGCCGCGGCTAAGCCGGAGTACGTAGCCAGGGAAGAAGTGCCGGAAGCGGTACTGGCCAAGGAAAAGGAAATTCTGGCTGCCCAGGCGGCTAACGAAGGAAAACCGGAAAAAATCATTGAGAAGATGGTGGAAGGCAGAATAGAGAAGTTTTATAAAGAACTGTGTCTTTTAGAGCAGCCCTTTGTCAAGGATCCGGATAAAACCGTCAAACAGCTGATCACCGAAAAGATTTCGCAAATCGGTGAAAATATTTCCCTGCGCCGGTTTGCCCGTTTCGAGCTGGGTGAAGGTTTGGAGAAACGGCAGGACGATTTTGCCGCCGAAGTGGCGGCTCAGACCAGGAAATAAAGGCTAAGCCATACCCTTAAAAGATCCTTAAGATATTTGATTTTACCAGCCAGGGAAAAAGGATCTATATTTAGCAGTGTAGAACTATATGGTATAACCGGGGGTTGGAGTTATCTTATGGACCAGGCCAAATATAGAAGGTTAATCTTAAAATTAAGCGGCGAAGCCCTTGCTGGCGCCAATGGTTACGGTATTGATCCGGAAGTTGTATCCTCCATCGCGATGCAAATAAAAGAAGTGGCCGAAATTGGCGCTCAGATATCCATCGTTGTGGGCGGCGGCAATATCTGGCGCGGGGTTGCCGGTAGCACTAAGGGTATGGATCGGGCCACCGCCGACTATATGGGTATGCTGGCCACGGTAATGAACTCTCTGGCGCTGCAGGACGCCTTGTTCAAGCATGGTGTGGACACCAGGGTGCAGACCGCCATTGAAATGCGCGAGGTCGCCGAACCGTATATTCGCTTGCGGGCCATCAGGCATCTGGAAAAAGGCCGGGTTGTTATTTTTGCTGCCGGCACAGGTAATCCATATTTTTCCACTGATACAACCGCGGCGCTTAGGGCGGCTGAAATTGAAGCGGAAGTTATTTTGATGGCCAAACAGGTGGACGGAGTATACGACTCCGATCCGATGCTCAATAAAAATGCCAAAAAATTTGACAGACTCAGTTATATAGATGTTTTGAATATGGGACTGGGCGTGATGGATTCTACCGCCGCATCCCTGTGTATGGACAACTGTATTCCGCTGGTGGTATTCAATTTGAATGAACGGGGCAACATCAGGCGGGCTTTGCTGGGTGAAAACGTCGGAACCTATGTTGGGGGTGTTGATAATGGCAAATCCTCTTCTTGCAGAGATTGAAGGTAATATGAAAAAAACGGTGGAAGTGGTCAGCAAAGAATTCGGTTCCCTGCGTGCCGGCCGGGCCGCCCCTTCTTTGCTGGACAAGATTATGGTGAATTATTACGGGACACCCACCCCAATTAGCCAGATGGCCAATATTTCGGCTCCGGAAGCGCGTTTGCTGGTCATTCAGCCTTGGGATAAAACAGCTATGCCCGAGATTGAAAAAGCGATTATGAAATCAGATTTGGGGATTACCCCGATGAACGACGGCAACCTGATCCGGTTGTCTATCCCGCAGCTGACCAAGGAGAGAAGAGCCGAGCTGGTCAAGGTTGTGAAAAAGAAAACCGAAGAGGGCCGGGTGGCGATTCGCAATCTGCGCCGGGATGCCAATGATCAATTGAAAACACAGCAGAAAAACAGTGAGATCTCGGAAGACGAACAACACCGTTTGCAGGACGAGGTGCAGAAGCTGACCGATAAATATATCAAAGAAATAGAAGAGCTTTTGTCCATCAAAGAGAAGGAAATAATGACGGTTTAAAATGCATCCTGCAGATCTTTTAACCGTGGAATTGGAACAGGCGCTGGAAATATGCCGGCTGGCCGGCTGGATTGTTGAGGTTGAGTACACCGCCCCGCCTAAGCAGGGACCGGCGGCCGGACGGTTGAGAGTGATTCGGTGCGTTTGGCTGGCTGAAGGAAAGCTGCTGCTGACAGCGGCCGGAGAGGCGCCCGAAGAAATAAAATGAACCTGCGCCAAAGGCGTGCGAACCTTTTATTGGAAAGGAGGTGTTGGAAATGGCTTATCGGATAACTGACGAATGTTTGGCTTGCGGGACCTGCCTTGAATCCT
>WQUS01000305.1 GCA_009781965.1 Bacillota bacterium
AAACTGGCCACGGTATGCAGCGGTATACCGTAACTGGCGGCCATTTGGGGGCATATCTGCATCGCGCCCCGGGGGCAGGCGTCAGCGTCCACAATAATCTTCAAAAAGGTTCACCGCTCCTTCGTAAGCAGGTTAATTGTTACTGTTCAGTGTTGTTCATACTCAAAGTGAATACGGCCCGCCAAGCTATTAGCCGGAAGCGATTTCTCGAAGAGTATGAGCGCACGGTTAACTCGATGTTCGAAGTTCGAGGTTCGAGGTTCGAGACTATTTAGTGTTGTTCATACTCAAAGTGAATACGGCCCGCCAAGCTATTAACCGGAAGCGATTTCTCGAAGAGTATGAGCGCACGGTTAATAGCTTGGCGGGCCGCTCGCTGCCGAATAGTTACGCGTGAACAGTATCTGCTAATTCCCTTCTGCGTGGCGAAAGTGTATTCCTGCCTGCCTGGCAAATATTACTAGTTACAAAAAGCATAAAAAAACAATATAAAATTGTAATCCCAAAAGGAAATGTAAAAATTAGGTAGAAATGTAAATGTTAATATATTTTAATGGAGGGGGCAAATGAAAATTGACGGGGGAATACATGATGTTAACCTGGGTTAGTGTGGGCGCCGCTGTGACTCTTTTGCTGATGTACCCTTTGACCAAGGGCGGCAAAAAAGACAGTAACGACAAGGCCAGATCTTTGGCGGTGGAAAACGAGGCTTTAAAGAGGACCAACAGCATCTACCGCGAGCGAATCGGCCAGTTGGAAGACAGTCTGTTCAGCAATAATAAGTATTATGAAATGGCCAGGGAAATAGAGAAGCTCAGTGCCGCTAATTATAGCCTGCGCGGCAAGGTCCGGGATCTGGAATGCCTGGTGGAGGCGGAAAGGAAAAGAAATGCCCGGGAGCGGGTGGAATACTTGGAGAGAAATGTTGAGTATTTAAAAAAGCAACTGCAATACCGGTTTAATGAAGAGCGCGAGACGGTGATGCAAAACGCCATTATACCGGTGGAAATCATTCCGGCCGCTTCGGAAGTCGCCGCCGCCTTGGAAACCGGGCATTTGCAAAACAATGAGCAGACTAAAAAGCGCAAAAGAAAATGGTGTACCATAGCGCGGTCCAGAAAAATTTAGACCGGTGAATTCCCGGTTCGGCAATAGGACAAAATAAACCAGATGTAAATAAGGAGCACGGAGGTCAGCTATGTTTTATTTCCGCACCGTCTCAGTAAATCCGTTGTTGCCTGACCGGATCAGCCGTTTGCGCGGTTTGTCCCGTAATCTGTGGTTCAGTTGGCATGAAAAAGCCCGGGAGCTGTTCCGGGATATTGACCCGCAGCTTTGGGGGCAGGTGGGTCACAACCCGGTTAAGCTGCTGCTGCAGGCGAGCCGGGAAAAGCTGGAACGGGTGGCGTCGGATCAGGAGTATCTGGCTAAATACGCCGCCGTGCTTGATGACTTTGATCGTTACATGAGCGGGGAAAAATGGCTGCACCGTCGGCGCCCCGGCTATCGGGAGCGGGTGATCGCTTATTTTTCCGCGGAATTCGGCTTACACGAGTCCTGTCCGGTCTATTCCGGCGGGCTTGGGGTGCTGGCCGGTGATCACGCCAAAGCGGCCAGCGATCTGGGCCTGAGTCTGGTGGGCGTGGGGTTAATGTACCGGCACGGTTATTTTAACCAGCGGGTTAACCGTGACGGTTGGCAGGAGGAGATCTACCCGGAACTGAACTTCAACGAAATGCCGGTGCTGCCCGTGGTGGGGGAATGCGGGATGGAAACTACTGTGGCGGTGGAGTATCCAGGCCGCACGGTTTTTGCGCGGATTTGGGAAGTTAAAGTGGGGTTGACCAGGATTTTTTTACTGGACAGCGATCTGCCGTTAAACTTGAAAGAAGACAGGGGCATAACCGGGCAGTTGTATGGCGGCGACCGGCAAAACCGCCTGGCCCAGGAGATTATGTTGGGCGTGGGCGGGGTGCGGACCCTGCAAACCATGGGTATTGAACCGTCCGTTTGGCATATTAACGAAGGCCATGCCGCCTTTTTAACCCTGGAACGGCTGCGGGAAATGATCAATGCCGGGACCCCTCTGTCCGCGGCCAGGGACGCCGTCCGGTCAAACACCATTTTTACCACCCATACGCCGGTGCCGGCCGGCCACGATGTGTTTGACCGGCCCATGATCGAGGAGCAGCTGAAGGAACTGTGCGCCGGAACCGGTCTGGACTGTGAAGCTTTCCTGGCTCAGGGCTGGGATGCCCAGCGGAGTGAGTTTAACATGACTTTGCTGGCGATGCGGATGAGCGGTTCCTGCAACGGAGTGAGCAGACTGCACGGCGAGGTTTCCCGGCACATGTTTCACCGCTTTTATCCGGGGCTGCCCCTGGAAGAGGTGCCGCTCACGTCGGTGACCAACGGAGTGCATGCAGGCTCGTGGATTGCCGAACCCTGGAAGAAACTTTTTTACGCTCATCTGGGCGCCTACTGGGCTGAACCGGGCCTGGACAAAGATATTTTATCCCGGCTGAACCGGATTTCGGACCGGGAGTTCTGGTCGGCCCATAACGTTTTGAAAAACGAGATGCTGTGCTTTGTGCGGGAAAACCTGCGTGAGCAAATGCTCCGGCGCCGGGAGGAACCCCAGGCGGCGGAGGAAGCGGAGCGTGTTTTGCTGCCCGGCGCCCTGACGATTGGATTTGCCCGCCGTTTTGCCACCTATAAACGGGCCACTTTGATTTTTAGCGATCCGGAAAGGCTGGCGGCTTTGTTAAATAACCCCGACCGACCAGTGCAAATAATTTTTGCCGGCAAGGCTCACCCGGCGGACTGCGCGGGCAAGGAATTGATCCGTGACATCATTAATTATGCCCGACAGGATCCATTGCGAGGCAAGGTTGTATTTCTGGAGAATTACGATATCGATGTGGCCAGAAAGCTGGCCCACGGCGTGGATGTTTGGCTGAATAATCCCATTTTGCCCATGGAGGCCAGCGGTACCAGCGGCATGAAAGCGGCGATGAATGGGGTGCTGCACTGCAGTGTGCTTGACGGTTGGTGGCCGGAAGCATATAACGGCAAAAACGGATTTAGCATCGGTAAACCGGGTGAGTTGGAATTAAACAGGGTGGAGCAGGATCGGCATGATCTGCTCAACCTGTACCGTACTTTGGAAGAGCAGGTGCTGCCGCTGTACTATGAGCGGGAGGATGACATTCCGGTGCGCTGGGTGGCGATGATGCGGGAATCCATCGCTGTTGCGCTGGAACGTTTCAGCGCCGCTAGGATGGTGGCCGAGTATGCCGAACGCTTATACATTCCCGCCATTGACCGGGGCATTGCCTTTATGGAGTCCGGTTTGGAAGCGGCCGAACAGGCCGGCCGCTATAAAAAGTTTTTACAGGAGAACTGGCACCATGTACGGGTGGAACAGGTGAACACCAATGGCCGGTGGAATATGGAAGCCGGCGAGGAACTGGCTTTGGAATCGGTAGTGAAGCTGGGCCCGATTACCCCGGAAAGCGTGGCGGTGGAAATTGCTTTTGGGGAAGAC